>NZ_JBHWLR010000022.1:0-2560 GCF_042731755.1 Promicromonospora sp. NPDC059942 | reverse complement strand
TTTTTTTTGCTTTTCCCCTCCTTCTCGTCCCCGCCCCCTCCCCCCCCCCCCCCTCCCTCCCTCCCCCCCCCCCCCCCCCCCGCCGGTGATCACTCGGTGACGCGACCGAGGTAGTCGCCCGTGCGGGTGTCGACCTTGACCTTGACGCCCTGCTCGAGGAACAGCGGGACCTGGATCTCCGCGCCCGTCTCGAGCGTCGCCGGCTTGGTGCCACCCGTGGAGCGGTCGCCCTGCAGGCCCGGCTCCGTGTAGGTGATCTCCAGCACGACGGAGGCCGGGAGCTCGATGTACAGCGGGGTGCCGTCGTTCGAGGCGAGCATGACGCTCATGCCCTCGAGCATGTAGTCCTTCGCGTCGCCGACGGTCGCGGCCGACACGTTGATCTGGTCGTACGTGTCGTTGTCCATGAAGACGAAGTCCTCGCCGTCCATGTACAGGTACTGGAAGTCGCGACGGTCGACGTTGGCCGTCTCGACCTTGATGCCCGCGTTGAACGTCTTGTCGACGACCTTGCCGGACAGCACGTTCTTCATCTTCGTGCGGACGAACGCTCCACCCTTGCCCGGCTTGACATGCTGGAACTCGATGACGGACCAGAGGTTGCCGTCGATGCGGAGCACGGTGCCGTTCTTGATGTCGTTGGAGGTAGCCACGTTCGTCTTCCTGTGTCGGGTGAAGGGTGTACCCCGGGGCACGCCGACGAGAGGCCGGCGGCTGGGGTGATCAAGCGAGGTGTCAAGCAGCAGCGGTCAAGTCTACCGGACCGGTCAGAGGACGAGCGCATTCAGCACGACGAGTCCCAGCAGACCGGTGGCGACCGACCAGATCAACGAGGCGAGCGTACCCACGACGAACCGCTCCGACGCGACGGGCTGGTCGCGCAGCTCCGCGTACCGCCCCAGGCCCTTGATGGCGACGACGATCGCGATGCCGTACGGGTAGCCGGCCAGGAGCGAGCCCGTGATCGCCAGGCGCTCCAGCACGCCGAGCCACGCGCCGCCCCGGAGGATCGCGACGGCGTCCGGGTGCATCGTGCCGGTGGGCGACTCCTCGCCGGTGTGGCCGCCCTTGGCCACTCCGGAACCGCCGTCGGCCCCGGATCCGGAGCCCTTCTCGGCCTTCTCGCTCTTCTCGCCCTCGCCCTCGGCGGCTGCGCTCGCTGCGCCTTCTCCGGGTGCGGCTTTTCCAGCAGCGGCTTCTCCGGGTGCGCCTTCTCCGGCTGCGCCCTCTCCGGCTGCGCCCTCTCCGGCCGCGCCCGCGGTGCCCTCACCCTCGCCCGGCTCCAGGGCCTGCGGGTACACGGGCGGCTTGTAGCGGGCCCAGGGCAGGTCGCCGCGGCCCGCGCGGCGCAGCACCCAGGGCACCACCCACGAGCCCACGATGACGCTCAGCGCCAACGTGATCAGCCAGGTCGCGATCGCGGCGACCCACTGCAGTCCGTCGAGGTAGTCCAGCATCTCCCAGGTCACGGCGTGACGTTCCCCTCAGCTCTTGGCGCCAGCTCTTGGCGTGGTTCTTCCTTGGCGACGGAGTTGGGCCCGGGCACCAGGTCCGGGCCCACCGAGCTGCTCAGCTCGGCGAGCAGCCGCACCACCACCGGCCGCACCGCTTCCTCCTCCTGCCAGAGCGCCGCTCGGACCCGCTGGCTCACCGCCTGCTCGCTGACGTGCAAGGACTGGGCGACGATCCTCTGTCGTCCCGGTTTGTCCGCCAGCGAGGCGAGCGTATCGGCGACCTCCCACCCTTGGGGCGTGCGGCGCGCGCGAATCGCCGCGAGGAGTCGCAGCAGGGCCTCGACCTCGGCGGCGAGGTCGGGCTGTGCGGCCGTGTCGGAGGCGGCCGTGTCGGAGGCGGCCGTGTCGGGGGCAGACGTGCCCGGGACGGCCGTGTCGGGGGCAGAGGTGCCCGGGACGGCCGCGTCCTGGGCGGGCGCGCCGGGGGCAGCCGCCCCGGAGATGGTGGTTCTCAGGTCGGGCGCACCCGGCGGCGGGCCCTCCACCGCGACCGACGTGCCCCTGCCGCGCGTCTTGGCCCGCTCGACGGCGTCGCGGGCGCGGTAGAACGCGAAGCCGCGCGCCTCCCGGGACACCGTAGGCAGCGGCCCCTCGACCTGGCCGACGCCGATGCCGACGCTCCAGCCCTGGTCGCGCAGCAGGTGCAGGGACAGGTCGACCGCGAGCTCGGCGCCTGCCCGGCCCGACGCCAGGATGCCCTGCACCTCGTCACCCACCGTGCGCTCGAACCCCACGACGACGCCCTCGCGGAAGCGAGTCAGCCGCGCGAGCTCCGCGAGGACCTCGGGAACGCGGTCGGCCGCGTAGGTCGAACCCCGCTGGTCGACGGTCAGGACAATCATGGCTCAAGCCTAGAGCCTTAACTCCATACGCTCAAGGCTCAAGACTTGATAGAACCGAATCAAGCCTTGAGCCTTGTTCTGAACATATCGGGCGAGACTCCTCACCCGGCTACTCCACCAGCTACTCCCCGAGCCGCGCCGCGATCGCCGAGAGCGCGAGCCGGTACGAGTCGAACCCGAATCCGGCAACGGTCCCCGTCGCGA
>NZ_JBHWLR010000021.1:73493-73961 GCF_042731755.1 Promicromonospora sp. NPDC059942 | reverse complement strand
CTTCTACCCCGTCATTCGGCCCGAAATCACGCCCATTTCGGGCCGAATGACGGGGTAGAAGCGCACCATCGGCGCATCGCGGCGGGGGCGGGGGGCGGGGGCGGCGGGCGGGGGCGGCGGGCGGGGCGGCGGGGGCGCGGGGCGGCGGGGGCCGGTTAGCGGGCCAGGCGGTCGACGATCGTGCCGTAGAGCCACGGCGCGCGCGCCGCGGTGGGCACGATGGCGCCGCGGGCGGGGCTCTCGGCCCAGGCGAGCAGCCCCGAGGTGAGCACGCGGTAGTCGCGGGTCACGGTCCGCCAGGCGCGCTCGTACGCGGCGGGGTCCTCCAGGTGGCGGACGGCGGCGTCGGCCTGCGCGAGGCCGACCCGGACCCCCCCGCCCGTCAGCGCGTCGAAGTACCCCGACGCGTCGCCCACGAGTCGCACCCGTCCGGCGCTGGGGGAGGAGGGGAGGGGGGGGGGGGGGGGG
>NZ_JBHWLR010000021.1:52122-73483 GCF_042731755.1 Promicromonospora sp. NPDC059942 | reverse complement strand
GTCACACCCGTCCGGCGCTGCGCCGCCGCGACCGGCGGCGCAGGGGGCCCGCGCCGAGCACCGTCCCGGCCGGCTCGGCGCCGGCGAGCCGGGCGGTGAGCTCCGGGAACTGCGAGCGCAGCAGCGTGTCGAACCCCGCGCCGGTCACGGTGCGGGGCGCGAGCAGCGCGACGCCGACCACGTCGGGCGCGACCGGCGTCACGTAGGCCTCGGCGTGCGGCGACCAGTGCACCTCGACGAGGTCGGTCCAGGACGCCACGGCGAAGTGGCGGCGCAGGCCGTACCTGTGGCGGTCCGGCCGCCCGGCTCCCCGTCCGGCGTCTCGCCCGGCCCCTTGCACGACTCCCGGCCCGGCCCGGCGCCCGGGGCCGACGTCGAGCCCGGCCAGGCGGCGGACCGTGGAGTGCAGGCCGTCGCACCCGAGCAGCCAGCGGGCGCGCAGGGTGACCGGCTCGCCCGGTGCGTCCGCGCCGCCGTCGGCCGTCGCGTCCCCGGTCGCGTCCCCGCCCACGCCGTCGACCGTGGCGTCCCCGCCTGCCGCACCGCCCACGCGATCCGCGCCGCCCCTGCGATCCGGGCCGGCCGCGCGGTCCAGTCCGCCCGCGCGATCCGGGCCGCCCACGCGGCCTGCGCCGCCCACGCGGCCGGGCGTCACGTCGATCTCGACCCCCGCGGCGTCCTGCCGCAGGCCGGTGACCCGCCCGTACGTGCGGCGCGCGCCGACGTCGGCGGCCCGCGCCCGCAGGGCCTCGTGCAGGGCGGTGCGCCGCACGCCCCGGCCGGGTCCGGCGGTGAACTCGTGGTCGGCGTGCCGCCCGGGCGCGCGGTAGCTGATCCCGGTCAGCACGTGGCCCGGCGGGTCGGCGCCGAGCGCCTGCACGGCCCGCAGCGCGCCGGGCAGCAGGCCCTCGCCGCAGGCCTTGTCGAGGGTGCCGGCCCGGTGGTCCACGACGAGCACGTCGAGCCCCGCGGCGCGCGCGTGCACCGCGGCGGCCAGGCCGACGGGCCCGGCGCCCACCACCAGGACGTCCGCGTCCGCGGTGCCCCGGCCCATGCCGCTCACCCCACCCCGGGCACGGCCTGCCGGAGCGCCCGGTCCTCGGCCGGGATGCGGAACCGGGCGAGCAGCACCGCGTTCAGCACGGTGAACGTGAGGGCCGTGACCCAGCAGGTGTGCACCAGCGGCAACGCGATCCCCTCGACGACCACGGCCACGTAGTTGGGGTGGCGCAGCCACCGGTACGGCCCGCCGGTCACGAGCGGCAGGTCCGGCACCACGATGATGCGGGTGTTCCAGCGGTGGCCCAGCGTGGTGACGCACCACCAGCGCAGCGCCTGGCTCGCGAGCACGAGCACGAGCATGGGCCAGCCCAGCCACGGCAGGAACGGGCGGTCGGCGAACACGGCCTCCGCCACGCACGCCACCAGCAGCCCGGTGTGCAGCGCCACCATCGCCGGGAAGTGCCCCCGGCCCGACTCGACGCCGCCGCGCTCGAACGACCACCGCGCGTTGCGGGTCGAGACGACGAGCTCGGCGAGGCGCTCCACGCCCGTCGCCGCCACGAGTGCGATGTAGAACCCGAGCACCTCAGCTCCCCTCCAGCCGCAGCAGCACCAGCTCGCACGACACCCCGGGACCGAACGCCATGAGGACGGCGGGCGAGCCGGGCGGCGCATCGGCGGCCTCCAGGGTCCTGGCCAGGACGTCCAGCACGGACACCGAGGAGAGGTTGCCGGCGCTCGCCAGGCTCGCCCAGCTCTCCCGGACGGCGTCCTCCGACAGCCCGAGGGCGTCCCGCACCGCCTCGATCACGCGCGGCCCGCCCGCGTGCACCACCCAGGTGGGCACCTGGGCCGGAGTGAGGCCGTGGTCGGCCAGCAGCCCCTTCACGTCGGCGAGCAGGTGTGCGCCCAGCAGGTCGGGCAGGTCGGCCGACAGGACGATCGCGAACCCGGTGTCCCGCACCTCCCAGCCCAGGGCGTCCGTGGTGCCCGGGTAGAGTTGCGAGCGGGTGTCCAGCACCCGGGCCGTGCGGCGTCCGCCCTCCGCGCGCGCCAGCGGGTGGTCCGCGCCCACGACGACGGCCGCCGCCGCGCCGTCACCGAACAGCCCGGACGCCACCAGGTTGGCCGCCGAGTCGTCGCGGTGCTGCAGCGTGAGGGAGCACAGCTCGACCGCGACCAGGAGCGACACGTCCCGCGGCCGGCCCAGCAGGTGGTCGTGCACCCGCGCCAGCCCGCCCGCGCCGCCCGCGCAGCCCAGGCCGAACGACGGCGTGCGCCGCACGTCCCCGCGCAGCCCGAGCCGCTCGGACAGGAGCACGTCCAGCGACGGCGCCGCGACCCCCGTCACCGACGTGGCGAACACGTGGTCGACCTCCCCCGGCTCGACCCCCGCAGCGGCCAGCGCCCGGCGGCAGGCCTCCTCCGCCAGGAGCGCGCCCTCCCGGACGAACACCGCGTTGGTCGCGCCCATCGACCCCAGGTTCGCGTACTCCTCCAGCGGCAGCACCAGGTGTCTGCTGCGCACGCCCGCGCTCGCGTGCAGCCGACGCAGCAGCGCGGCCCGCGACCGGTCCGGCGTCACCAGGGGCGCCACGGCCTCGGTGATCGCCTCCTGGGCGTACACGTTCGGGGGCAGGACCGCCTCGACCGCAACGACGCGCGACACGTAAGCATCCTGACCCAGGACCAGCCCAGCCGCGCGGGGAGCGCCCACCAGGACTACCGTGCCGCCCATGATGACCGGCACCGGCGCCCGCCGCCTCGGCCGTGGCCTCGTGCTCGCGAGCCACCCCGCGCCCGCCCTCGTGGTCACCGCACTGGCCGCCGGGCTCGCCGCCGCCCTCGGTTCGCCGGCCGGCGTCGTCACGCTGGTCGCCGTGGCCGTCGGCACCGGCCAGCTCTCCGTCGGCTGGTCCAACGACTGGATCGACGCCGCCCGCGACCTGGCCGTGCACCGCGCCGACAAGCCCGTCGTGCAGGGGCTCGTCACCGCCGCCACCCTGCGCGGCGCCGCGTTCGCGGCGCTCGCCGTCTGCGTCGTCGCGTCGCTGGCGGCAGGCCTCGTGGCCGGGGCCGCGCACCTGGTGGCCGTCGCCGGGGCGTGGGCCTACAACGCCCGGCTCAAGTCGACCGCCTGGTCCTGGCTGCCCTACGCGCTCTCGTTCGGACTGCTGGCGGTCTTCGTCGTGCTCGCCGCGCCCGGGCCGAGCGTCCCCGCCGCCTGGGCGGTGCTCGCCGCCGCGCTGCTCGGCGTGGGCGCGCACGTCGCCAACACCCTGCCCGACCTCGAGGACGACGCCGCCACCGGCGTCCGCGGCCTGCCGCACCGCCTCGGCCGCCGGGCGTCCGGCGTGCTCGCGCCCGCGCTCCTGACCGCGGCGGTCGCCGTCGTGGTCGTCGGGCCGGCCGGGCCCCCGGCACCCGCGGCCTGGGCCGGCGGCGCGCTCGCCGTCGTCCTGGCGGCGGGCGCCGGGGTCGTCGCCGTGACCCGACCCCGCAGCCGAGCGCCGTTCGCGCTCAGCCTGTGCGTCGCCGTGGTGTGCGTGGTGCTGCTGGGCCAGGCCGCGCCCGACATCGCCGTGAGCCCCGGCGCATAGTGTGAGAGTCTGACGATGCGGCCTGGCAACGAAGGTAGGTCCGATGAGAATCTCGACGTCCCCCCATGACCTCGCACGCCGGGCGGCCGTCGTGCTCGGCTCCGGCCTCGAGGCCAGCATCATCTTCCGCGAGCACGGCGTGTCGGTCGCCGCGGGCAGCAGCTCCGCCGCCGCCGGCCGGTGCGACCAGGCAGAGGCCCGCGCCGAGACCGGACCCTGCGTCGACTCCATCGACCTGGGGACGGTCCAGGTCGTGCCGGTCGTCGCCGACACGATGGGGTGGCACGCCTGGCGCGCCCAGACCCTCAGCGAGGGCTTCGTCTCCGCGCTCGCCGTCCCGGCCTTCGTCAACGACGACATCGCCGTCGCGCTGAACCTCTACTCCCGCGCGCCAGACCCCTGGAACAACGAGCTCCTCACCGCCGCGGACGGGTACGCCCAGCTCGCCGCGTCCCTGGTCGGCCTGCACCTGGAGCTCGCCGAGCTGGAGGACGCCACCGCGGGTCTCTACCGCCAGCTCTCCGACACCGCCGCGATCGAGCGCGCCGTCGGGGCCGTCATGCACTCCAACGACACCAGCGAGAACGAGGCGAGGCGGATCATCGAGTCCGCCTCCAGGAACCGCAACGTCACACAGCGGGACGTGGCCGAGACCATCCTCCGCGCCCTGGTCGTCACCGACGCGCCCCCGCCCGAGGAGGAGCCCGGCGCCTGAGCGGCGCCCAGGTGCCGGGCCCCCGGACCGGTCAGACCTCGTTCAGCCGGGGCACGACCTTCTCGGCCAGCGCCGTCGCCCACGGGACCGGGTTCTCGTACGGCGTCGGCATCAGGCCCACCAGCGAGACGCCCAACGCCCGGTACCGCTCCATGTCCTTCAGGAACGCGTCCGTGTCTCCGGTCGCGTCGCCCTGGTACAGCATCGTCTTCTCGATCGCGTCGTAGTCGGTGCCGAGGCGCTCGCAGTGCCCGCGCAGCACGTCCAGCTTGTGCGCGACCGTCTCCACCGCCTCGTCGCCGGGCCCGCCGAACAGGTTGCACGCCTGCCCGTACTGGGCCACCAGCCGCAGCGTCTTCTGCTCGCCGCCGCCGCCGATCATCACCGGCACGGTGCCGCGCGGCGGCTGCGGCAGGTTGATCGTCTCGGCGAGCTGGTAGTGCTTGCCCTCATACGCGCCGTCGTTCTCCGACCACATCTGGCGGCAGATCTGGAGGGTCTCCTCCAGCCGCTCGAACCGCTCCGCCGTCGACGGGAACGGCACGCCCAGGCCCGCGTGCTCCCGGTCGTACCAGGCGGCCCCGATGCCCAGCATCGCGCGGCCGCGCGAGAGCACGTCCAGCGTGGAGACCGTCTTGGCCAGAAGGCCCGGACGCCGGTAGGTGACGCCCGTGACCAGCAGGCTCAGCCGGACGTTCTTCGTGACGCCGGCCAGGTAGCCGAGCGTGGTGTAGCCCTCCAGCATGGGCTCGTACGGCCCGCCGGCGCTGAGCATCTGGAACCAGTGGTCCATGACCGTGAAGAGGTTCACGCCGCCCTCGTCGGCGATCTGCGCGGTCTCGGTGAGGCGATCGGCCAGCGTGGTCTCCCACTCCGGGTGGGTGAACGTGTAGTAGTGCAGCCCAAGATCCATGCCACCGACCCTAGCACCAGGTTGTCATGCTCTGACGCTCGTGTCGTGATCTGCCACCGCGGCGCCCGCGCGGGGCCGGACCGGGTGAGATCCGGGCCTGTGGTGGTGCGCCGTCCGGACCCGGCGTTGACTGGACGCTGCGGGGGGCTACACGACGGCACGAGCCGAGGAGCAGTCCCATGACCGACACCGACCGCGTCCCGCCCGAGGTCCTCACCGCCGTCGGCGCCAAGCACCGCGCGCTGTGGGCGCTCGGCGACTACCCGGCGGTCGCCACCGAGGTGATCCCGGCGCTGGGCCCCGTGCTGGTCGAGGCCGCCGGGGTGCGGCCGGGCGACCGGGTGCTCGACGTCGGCGCCGGGTCCGGCAACGCCGCCATCCCCGCCGCGCTCGCGGGCGCGCAGGTCGTCGCGGCCGACCTCACGCCCGAGCTGTTCGACGCCGGGCGCGCGATCGCCGCGGCACGGGGCGCCCAGCTCACCTGGGCCGAGGCCGACGCCCACGCGCTCCCGTACGACGACGGCGCGTTCGACAAGGTGCTGTCCTGCGTGGGCGTCATGTTCGCCCCGTTCCACCAGACCGCCGCGGACGAGCTGGTCCGGGTGACGCGCCCCGACGGGACGATCGGGCTCGTCGCCTGGACGCCGGCCGGGTTCATCGGCCAGATGTTCGCCGCGATGAAGCCCTACGCCCCCGCTCCCCCGCCGGGGGCGCAGCCGCCGCCGCTGTGGGGCGACGAGGAGCACGTGCGCGCGCTGCTGGGCGACCAGGTCACGGACGTGCGCGCCGAGGTGCGGTCGCTGCCCGTCACGCGCTTCGCCACGGGCACCGAGTTCCGCGATTTCTTCAAGGCCGTGTACGGCCCCACCATCGCGGTGTACCGCAACGTGGCCGACGACGCCGCGCGCACCGCCGAGCTCGACGGAACGCTCCTGGACCTGGCCGCCCGGTTCCAGGGCCTCGACGGCTCGATGGGCTGGGAGTACCTGCTGCTCACCGCCCGGCGGGCGTGATCACGCCCGCGAGCGGGCCAGCAGCCAGACGAAGTAGGGCGCGCCGAGCAGCGCGACCGCCAGCCCCGCGGGGAGCTGGGCCGGGGCGATGACGGTCCGGCCCAGGGTGTCGGCCAGGCCGAGCAGCACGGCGCCCAGCAGCATCGCGACCGGCAGCACGCGCGCGTGCCGGCCGCCCACCAGGGCACGCGCGGCGTGGGGCGCGACCAGGCCCACGAAGCCCACCACGCCGACGGCGGTCACGCTGGTGGCCGCCAGCACGGCGGCCACGGCGAGCACGACCAGCCGGCTGCGCTCCAGCCGGACGCCCACGAGGCGCGGCGTGTCGTCGTCGAGCGCGAGCAGGTCCAGCTCGCGCCGCACGATCACGGCGAGCGGGACCGCGAGCGCCAGCGTGACGACCACGGGCAGGACCTGTTCGAGGCTGCGCCCGTAGGTGGTGCCGGACAACCAGGTGTAGATCCGCGGCGTGTTCCAGGGGTCGGAGCGCAGCAGCAGGAACGTGGTCAGGGCCGTGGTGAGGTAGCCCAGGCCGATGCCGATGAGCACGAGCCGGTCGGCGTGCAGTCCGCCGCGCCAGGCCAGCAGGTAGACGGCGGCGAAGGCGAGCAGGCCGCCCACGACGGCGGCGACGAGCATCGCGCCGTTGCTGGCGGCGACGCCGTTGCCCCAGGTGGTGCCCGCGACGGCGGTGACGACCACGACGGCGCCGAGGCCCGCTCCGCCGGTGATCCCGAGGATGCCGGGTTCGGCGAGCGGGTTGCGGGCGGTGGCCTGGACCATCGTGCCGGACAGCGCGAGGGCGGCCCCGGCGACGACGGCGGCCAGCACGCGGGGCGCGCGCTCGTCGAGCGCGAACCGGACCACGGCGGGGCCCTGGTCGTTCAGCCAGAGGGCGATGTCGCCGGTGCGCAGCCAGGTGGACCCGGCGAGCAGGCCGAGCAGCGCGACGCCGACCGCGAGGGCGGCGCACACGGTGAGCACGACCACGAAGCGGCGGGTGCTGCGCGGTCCGGTGCCGGCGGTCGGCGGGCGGCGGGACGGCCCGGCGTCGCGCAGGCGCCGCGCGAGGACCACCATGATGAGGGCGCCGGCGATCGTGGTCGCGACGCCGGTGGGGACGGCGAGCGCCTCCTCGGCGCCGAGGACGGCGCGGACGACGGCGTCGGCGAGCACCACGACGAACGCGCCGAGCAGGCCCGCGGCGGGCAGCAGGATCGCGTGCCGGTGGAGTGCGGGGACCACGCGGGCCAGGAGCCGGGCGACGACGGGTGCGGCGAGGCCGACGAACCCGAGGGGGCCGGCGAGGGTCACGGCCGCGGCGGTGAGCAGCACCGCCAGCAGCACGCCGATGGCGCGGGTCGAGCGGACCGGTACGCCGAGCGCCCCGGCGGTGTCGTCGCCGAGGCCGAGCACGTCGAGGCGCCGGGAGACGAGGAGGCCGCCGAGGGTGGCCAGCAGGACGACGGGCAGCGCCCGCCAGAACGCCGTGAGGTTGAGCTGGCTCAGGGAGCCGCTGCCCCAGGCGAACAGGCCGGTGGTCTCCGTCTGGAACAGGATGAGCAGCGCGGAGGCGGCGGCCTGCAGGGCGAGCGCGACGGCGGAGCCGGCGAGCACCAGGCGGGTGGACGACGACCCGGCGCCGCCGGCCAGCCCGAGCACGAGCCCGGCGGCGGCGAGGCCGCCGGCGAACGCGACGGCGCCCGAGGCCCACAGCGGCACGGCGAGGCCGAAGGCGGCCACGGCGACGACCGCGAGGTAGGAGCCGGCCGTCACGGCGAGCGTGTCCGGTGAGGCGAGCGCGTTGCGGGCGATCGACTGGAAGAGCGCGCCGGCGACGCCGAGCGCGAACCCGACGGCCACGCCGGCCGCGAGGCGCGGCAGGCGTGACCCGACGAGGATGTCGCGGACCGCCGACGAGTCGCCGGCGTCCTGCCCGGTGAGCAGGCGCAGCAGGTCGCCCGTACCCACGCCGGACGTGCCCTGCGTCAGGTGCCAGGCACCGACGACGAGCACGGCCAGCGCGAGCACCACCAGGGTGGCCCCGCCCGTGGCCCAGGTGACGGGGCGGGAGGCAGGGGCCTGGGGCAGGGTGTCCGTCGCGGACGGCGACTGCGTGGCGGTCATGGCGTCAGTTCGTGAAGACGTCGACGTACGCGTCGACGATCTTCTCCGCGGAGCGGGGGCCGCCGAACGTCCAGGTGTGCTCCGGGAACGGGTGGGCGCGGTCCTCGGTGACGGCGGGCAGGTTCGCCCAGACGTCGTTCTTGGCGAGCTCGGCGGTCCAGTCGTCCTCGCCCTCCTTGGTGCCGGTCCAGAGCAGGGTCGCGTCGCCGACGTCGGTCATGCCCTCGATGTCGGACTGGCCCAGGCCGTAGGCGGGGTCGACCTCGCCGGTCCAGGCATTGGTCAGGCCGAGCTCCTCGCCCAGCTCGCCGACCAGCGAGCCCTGGCCGAACGGCCGGATCGAGACGTTGCCGCCGTCGACCCAGCCGTCGAAGTACACGAAGTCGGTGGTCTCCGGGGCGGCCTCCGCGACCTGCGCCTTGGCGTCGGCGAGGTGCGCCTGGAACTCGTCGGTCACGACGGCGGCGCGCTCGGTGCGGCCGGTGGCCTCCGCGATGATGTCGAAGGTGTCGAGCATGGTCCCGACCGGGTCGGCGGCGTCGGCGCCCTTGGTGGCGAGCACCGGCACGTCGTAGGCCTCCAGCTTGGCGATGATCTCGTCGTCGGGCGTGTAGGCCTCGATGATGACCAGGTCGGGGTCGGCGGCGTACAGGGCGTCGAGGTTGGGCTCGCCGCGCGTGCCGACGTCGGTCACGCCCTCGGGCAGCTCCTCCGCGTCGTTCCAGGTGGCGTAGCCCTTGACGTCGGCCACGGCGACCGGGTTCACGCACAGGCTGAGCACGTCCTCGACCTGCTGCCACTCCAGGACGGCGACCCGCTCGGCCGGCTTGTCGAGCTCGACCGTGCGGTCGAACGAGTCGGTCAGCGTGACGGGGTCGGTCGACGTCGTGACGTCGGCGCAGTCGCCCGAGGCGGCCTCGGTGGGCGCGGCCGACGCGGCGGCGCCGGGGTCCGTGGTGCCGCACGCGGACAGCGCGAGCGGGAGGATCAGGGCGGCGCCCGCCAGGGTCGCCTTCGTACGTGGGGACATGGGTCTCCTCAGGTTCGTGACACGTCGTGTCGTGCAGTGCCGGGTACGGCGGGTGGTGCGGGCGCCGACGGCGTCCTGCGGGTCTGGGGTCTGGGTCTGGTCAGCGGGTCCGGCCGTGGTGGCGCCCGCGCGGGTGCACGCGGACCCGGCCGGTCCCGGGGTCGGTGGTGACGTCGATCGGCAGGCCGTACGCCAGCGAGAGGTGCTCGGCCGTGAGCACCTGCGCGGGCGGTCCGGCCGCGAGCACGCGGCCCTGGTGCAGCAGCACGACGGCGTCCGCGACCGACGCGGCGTGGTCCAGGTCGTGCAGCACGATGCCGACCGCCGTGCCGTGCTCCTCGGCGAGGTCGCGCACGAGGTCGAGCGTCTCGACCTGATAGCGCAGGTCGAGGTGGTTGGTGGGCTCGTCCAGCAGCACCACGCCGGTCTCCTGCGCTAGGCACGTGGCCAGCCAGACGCGCTGCACCTCGCCGCCCGAGAGCTGGTCCACGCCGCGGCGGGCCATCGCGGCCACGCCGGTGATGTCCATCGCGCGGTCGATCGCGGCGTGGTCGGCGTCGGTCAGCGGCGCGAACCGGCGGCGGTGCGGGTGGCGGCCGAACGCGACGACGTCGCGCACCTCCAGCCCGGCCGGGTGCGGGCGGGACTGGGCGAGCAGCGTGACGCTGCGGGCGAAGTCGCGCGCCGACAGCGGCGCGACGTCGACGGCGTCGTCGGCCGTGGCCCCCAGGCTGACGGTTCCCTGCTGCACCGGGTGCAGCCGCGCCAGCGAGCGCAGCACGGTGGACTTGCCGGACCCGTTGGGCCCGACGAGGGCGGTGACGACACCGGGCGGCAGGTGGACGGCGACGCCGTGCACCACGGTGGTGCGCTGGTAGCCCAGCACGAGGTCGTCACCACGGAGGGCGGTAGGGGTGGTCACGGGAGGTAAGCCTAACCTTATGTCGGTAGTGCTTAGGTTGCCCGTCTCATTCCTCACCCGCTGCGATCCCCGCCGTGCTCGCTGCCGGCTTCCGTGCCGGTCGATGTCGGACTGTCGACGTACCCTGGTCGGCGATGAGCACAGCCACCGTGGAGGGAGCGTACGAAGGTGCGCTCCGAGCGTTCAAGAACCCGATGCTGGACCTGCTCCACGGGACGTACGCGCCGTTCGTCGTGACCATGCTGGCGCTGGTCTTCACCGCGCAGCGGCCCCAGGTGCCGGTCGCCGACGCGCACGCGGAGATCGACGCCGCCCTGGACCGCCTGCGGGCCGCCGGGTACGGCGAGGAGGGCAACGCGCCGCTCCCCGTCGGCAGCTCGCGCGACCTGTGCCGCGGCTGGGTGCGCTCGGGCTGGCTCAAGCGGCACGTGCAGGACGGCGTCGAGGTGTACCAGGTCTCCGCGCACGGCGTCGGCGCCCTGGAGGTCGCGGGCCGGGTCGGCGGCGCGCGCACCCGCGTCTCCGAGTCCCGGGTGCGCACCCTGCTCGACGCCGTCGAGGAGCTCGCGCAGGACGCCGACCCGGACGTGCTGTCGCGGATCGCCCGGCTCGACGCCGAGATCCGGGAGCGCACCGCCGAGGTCGACCGGCTGGAGCGCACCGGCGTCGTCGAGCCGGTCAGCGACGACCAGCTGCTGGAGGAGGCCGAGAACGTGCTGCACCTCGCGCGTGAGCTGCCGGCCGACTTCGCGCGCGTGGTCGAGTCGATCAAGCAGGTCCAGCGCGACGTCGTCACGGACCTGCGGCAGGACGTGCGCCCCACGGGCGAGGTGCTCCGGGAGTACCTCGCGCGCGGCAAGGACATCATGGAGTCCACGCGCGAGGGACGCGCCTTCGCGGGGGCGCTCGCCCTGATCGGCCGGGCCGAGCACATCGACCAGCTCGCGGGAAACCTCCGCGTGATCCTGGGGCATCCCTTCGCCGAGCAGCTCCCCGCGCCCCAGCGGCGCGAGCTGCACGAGATCGCGCGGCGCATCGAGCAGGGCGTGCGCGAGGTGCTGCACGCGCAGCAGCAGGCCTCGCACGTCATCACCACGCAGATCCGCAACCACGACCCGCTCCGGGACCGCGAGGTGGACGGACTGCTGCGCGACGTGATGTCCGGGTTCCAGCAGTGGATGCCCACCTCGCGGCACAAGCAGGCGGTCGGGCCGATGCGGCGCCTGCCGGTGGCCGACGTCGGGCACCTGCGGCAGAAGGTGGACGGCCTGCGCCCGCCCGCTCCCCCGACGCCGCTGGAGGCCTGGGAGATGGGCGCCGTGCCGGACGACGACTCCCGGGCCTGGGGCGGCCCGCACTACGCGGACCTGGAGAAGCACCTGGCCGGGCTGCCCCGCGACGACGACGGGGCCGTCGACGTCGCGACGGCGTTCCGGTCCGCGCCCGAGCGGCTGCGCCGGCCGGTCGACCTGCTGGGCCTGCTGGAGATCGCGCACCGGCACGGCATGGTCGAGACGGACGAGGTGGTGACCGTCGAGGCGGTCCGGCCGGACGGGACGCGGCGGCGGTTCGCGTTCGGCGGTGTGGCGATGAGGGACGAGCACGAGGGCGGGACGACGGATGAGTGAGACGGTGACGGACGAGCCGGGGATCGACGCTGCCCCGACCGACGAGGCGGGCTTCATCGAGCCCGCCCCCATGGAGGACGACCAGACGGAGCTGTTCGCGGGCGACCGCGGGCTGCTGGACCCGGAGGTCCGGCGCGTGCTGGTCCGGCTGCTGCAGCGCCGGTTCCTGACGGCGGAGAAGAACCGCGCGCAGTGGAAGACGCTCCTCGCGCACCAGTCGGTGATCGAGTCGCGCCTGCACGACCTGTTCGTGCGCCTCGTGGTCGACCACGACCGCGGGATCGCCTACAAGCAGCAGGTGCGCTCGGGCGAGGTCGACGTGCCGATCCTGCTCCGCGACGACCCGTACAACCGCGTCGAGACGCTGGTGCTGGTGCACCTGCGCACCGTCTACCAGCACGAGGCGAGCTCGGGCGAGACGTCCGCGCGGATCGACCTGGAGGACATCGAGCAGGGCGTGCTCACGTTCTTCGACCTGGACGACAACAACCTCGTGCGCCCGCAGCGCGAGATCCGCGACGCCGTGGGCCGTCTGGCGTCCGAGGGCCTGATCGACGAGGAGTCGAGCGGCCGGTACCGCATCACGCCGCTGGTGGAGGTCGTGCTCGACAACAACCGGCTCGCCGAGCTCACGCGCTGGCTCGCCGACACCAAGGAGACCCGTTCGTGAGCATGATCGAGACGCTCTGGGGCCTGGTCCCGGCCACGTCGACCGGCCAGCAGTGGACCGCGCAGACCCTGCAGCTCGTCAACTGGGGCGGCTACCACGGCCACCACCACGTGCGGTTCTCCCCGGGGGCCACGCTGTTCAGCGGCGGCTCCGGATCGGGCAAGTCCACGCTCATGGACTCCTACATCGCGCTGATCATGCCGCACACCACGCCGTTCAACGGGGCGTCCAACGGCGGCGTGACCGGCAAACCGCGCGGCAAGGAGCAGCGCAACATCCTGTCCTACGCGCGCGGCAAGCTCGACGAGAAGCGGGTCGACGGCGAGACGCGGGTGCGGGTGCTGCGCGGCGAGAAGGAGGACACCTGGTCGGCGATCGCGATGACGTGGGTCGACCAGGGCGGGGCCACGTTCACCGCCGTCCGCGCCTGGTACGTGCCGTCGTCGGCCCGGACGCTGGAGAACGTCACGGCGGTGCGCGGCACCTGCGACGGCCCGTTCGACCTGAGCGGCCTGGAGGAGGCGGCCCGGCACCGGTTCGACCGCCGGGCCGTGACCCGCACAGGGCTGACCTCCTTCGAGACCGACCGCGACTACACGGCGCGGCTGCACACCGCGCTCGGCATCGGCGCGAGCGGCGACGGGCACAAGGCCGTGGGCCTGCTCGGCCGCATCCAGGCCGGCCAGCAGATCACCACGGTCGACGCCCTGTACAAGACGATGGTGCTGGAGGAGCCGTCGACGTTCGCCACGGCCGACGGCGCGGTGCAGCAGTTCGACGAGCTGTCCGCCACGCGCGACCGGATGGTCACCGCGCAGCAGCAGGTCCGCGCGCTCGGGCCCGTCCGCGAGCACCGCGCCGCGATCGACCAGGCGGTCGAGCGGCTGCGCATGATCGACGCCGTCGGGCAGTTCGCGGACCCGGCGGCCCCCGCCGCGCTCTGGCTCGCGGGCCGGCGGCTGGACCTGCTGCGCGCGTCGGAGGCGGATCTCCAGCGGCGGCGCGCCCGCGCCCGGGACGAGGCGACCGAGCTCACCGTGCGGGTCTCGGCGGCCCGGCTGGAGCGGGACGCGGCCCGGGACCTCCTGGGCGCCGCCGGCGGCGACCGGCTGAAGAAGGCGCAGGACGAGGTGGACCGCCTGGCGGCCCGCATCGAGCCCGTCGCCACGGCGCGGGCCCGGTTCGACGCCCTGCTGACCGACGTCGGGGCCGAGGTGTCGAGCGCCGCGGAGTTCGACGCCGTCGTCGAGCAGGCACACCGCGCGCTGAACGACGCCGACGCGCGGGCCGCCGCGCGGGGGCGCTTCACCGAGGCGACCCTCGCCGAGCAGGCCGCGGCGAAGGAGCTGGAGGCACTGCGGTCCGAGCTGCGGACCGTCAGCGCCCGCAAGGACAACATCCCCTCCGACCTGCACCGGGCCCGCGCCGCCCTCGCCGAGGCCGCGGGCCTGTCCCCGGACGAGCTGCCGTTCGTGGGCGAGCTGATCGAGGTGCGCACCGAGTTCGAGCCGTGGCGCCAGGCGTTCAACCTGGCGCTGGGCGGCTTCGCCACCGAGATGCTGATCGACGTCGCCCACGTCAAGGCGTTCCGCGCCGCGATCAACTCCGTGCCCACCGCGCGCCGGATCCGGTTCCGGGGCGTGCCCACCGGGCGGCGCGACGAGGCTGCCGTCCAGGACCGCACCCTGCCCGCGCGCCTCGACCACCGGCCGACGCCGTTCACCGGCTGGCTCCGGCAGGAGCTCGCCGACCGCTTCGCCTACGTCTGCATCGACTCGCCTGCGCAGTTCGCCCTGCACCGCAAGGCGGTGACGCTCACGGGCCAGACGTCCGACGGCGGGCGCGGCGCCCACGGCGGCCAGGGCGTGACCAACGTGCTCGGGTTCTCCAACGCCCGCCGCCTGAAGGAGCTGGAGGGTGCCGTCGCCGAGGCGGAGGCGGCGCACGCCGCCGCCGTCGGAGCGCTGGAGGCCGCGACGGCCGGGCTCGACTCGTTCGAGAGGCAGCGCGGCGCCTACGAGAAGATCGCCGACCTGACGTGGGAGCAGGTCGACCTCGACGCCCTGCGGACCGAGCTGGCCCGCTGGACCGCGATCGTCGAGGAGGTCACGTCGGACAACCCGGAGATCGGGCGGCTGCGCAAGGAGCTCGGCGCCCTGGAGGAGCGGGTCACCCGGCTCACCGAGGAGAGCGGCGTCGCCAAGAGCCGGGCCGCCGAGCTGGAGGCGGCGTGGGAGCGGACGGCGGACGCCGTCGACACCGCGCAGCGCACGCTCGACACAGCCGAGACCGACGGGACCCGGGTCGCCGCCGCGCACCGCGACTACCTCCAGGGGCTGTTCGCGGGCGAGCAGGACGCCGACGGCTCCCCCGCCCAGGCCGTCGAGCGCTTCGACGCCGCGCTGGACCGCGCCACGGCGCGGGTCCGCGACGACCAGGGCGAGGCGCAGGCCGCCGTCGGCCGGGGCCGCGCGGCCCTGCACGACATCTTCGAGACGTTCAAGGAGCGGTGGCCTAACCCGAACCTCGGCGTCGACCCGGACACGTCGTACGACGACTACGAGCGGTTCCTGACGGACCTGGAGAAGAACGGGCTGCACGAGCTGGAGGCGGAGTGGCGCGACAGCCTGCTCCGGCTCTCGGGCGCGGACCTTACCAAGCTCGACAGCGACATCTCGACGGCCGTGCGCGAGATCCGCGACCGCATCGACCCGGTCAACCGGATCCTCGACGGCCTGGACTTCTCCGACGAGCACCACAAGCTGCACATCGAGCTGCGCGACACCGCCTCCCCGGTGCGCTCCCGGTTCCGCGCCGACCTGCGGGCGGTGCGCGAGGCGATCGCGAGCGCCGTCAGCGACACCGACCGCCAGCGGGCCTACACCCGGATGGCCAAGGTGGTCGACCGCGTGCGCCGCACCGCCCCGGAGTTCCACGACCTGATCGACGTGCGCAACCACGTCCGGATCAGCGCCGAGAAGCTCACCAAGGACGGCGCGCACGTCGCGGTCTACGACCACATCGGCGAGAAGTCCGGCGGCGAGTCCCAGGAGCTCGTCGCGTTCATCGTGGGCGCGGCCCTGCGCTACCAGCTCGGCGACGCCGGCGCGGAGCGGCCGCGCTACGCCCCGGTCTTCCTCGACGAAGCCCTCATCAAGGCCGACGCCCACTTCACGGGGCGGGCGATCAACGCCTGGCGCGGGCTCGGCTTCCAGCTCATCATCGGCGCCCCGAACGACAAGCACAGCGGCATCGAGCCGCACGTGGACGCCGGGTACATCGTGCTCAAGGACACCAGCGGCAAGTCGTTCACGCAGCTCACGGTGGGGCTGCCGGACGAGGCGCCGGGCTGACGGGGCGGCTCGTCCGGGGCGACCGGACGAGCCGCCGGCCGGGTCAGGCCAGGTCCAGCTCCGTGCGCGGGCCGAGGAACCTCGGCACGTCCGGGCCGCCGTCCGGCGCCGGCTCGAAGACCAGCTCCGTGAGCCACATCTGGCGGCCCGGCTCGGGCGCGTTCACCGCGCCGGGCGGCCAGGCGTGGTGCACGTACCAGGTGCGCCCGTCGCGCTCGACGACCATGCCGTGCCCCGGCCCGGCCGCCACCTCGTTCGACACCATGATCGGGCCGTCCTGGGGCTTCGTGTACGGGCCGGTGGCCCGGTCCGCTACGGCGTAGCCCACGCCGTACCGGTCCGAGTCGAACGCGTTGCCCGAGTAGAACAGGTAGTACCGGCCGCCGTGCGGCCAGACGTACGGGCCCTCCACGAGCGTGCCCTCCCACTCCTGGTCCTGCTTCAGGATGCGGCTCGGCTCGCCCTGCAGGCGCAGCCCGTCGTCGGACAGCCGCTGCACGTAGATCCACGTGTCCACGCCCACGTGGTTGCCGTCGTTCTTCCACAGCAGCCAGCGCGAGCCGTCGGCGTCGGTGAACGGGGAGGCGTCGATCGACCCGCCCTCGGTGTCCTGGCAGAGCAGCGGCCGGTCGGCGTCGTCCCGGAACGGGCCGTACGGCTCGTCGGCCACGGCCACCCCCACGGCCTGCACGTCGGTAACCTTGTCGTGCGCCGTGTAGTACGCGACGTACCGCTCCCCCACGACCGCGACCTCGGGCGCCCAGTCCCGGCCCGGAGCGACCCACGACGCCTGCTGCGGCATGCCGTCACCGACCAGCTCCCAGTGCACCAGGTCCGTGGACCGCAGCACCGGAAACGTCTCGACCCGGTTCCTCGTCGCGTACGCCCAGTAGGTCCCGTCGACCTCCAGGACCGCGGGATCGGGAAAGTTGGAGCCGTACACAGGGTTCGTCGCCATCGTCTGTCCTGCCCTCTCGCTCGGCACGTGGGTCCCACGCGGACCCGCCGTCAGCGCACCAGGCTAGGAAAGATGTCCGGGACCTCGCCGAGGTGTCCACGACGTCCCGACCTGGTCACGGTGTCGCGCCGCGCCGGGGTGAATATTGTTGCTCAGAGCAACCCGGCGAGATGATCGAACCTCTGCAACGATCGATGCGGCCGCATGGTGTGGACGCGGCCGCCGGTTGGCTGGATCTGCCCGAGGGGAAGTTTGCATGACCAAGCACAGGATCATCAGGACGATGTTCGGCGCCGCGGGGGTCGCCGCGCTGCTCGTCACCGCGGGATGCTCGGCGAGCTCCGCGGACGACGCCGCGTCCGGCACACCGTCGTCGTCCGCCTCGTCGACCGGTTCGACGCCGTCCGCGTCCGCGGGGTCGCCGTCGGACGAGGCGTCGGACGAGACGTCGGAGCCCGCCGCGACGGAGACCGCGACGGAAGGGACCGGCTCGACGGACGAGACCGGCGCCACCGAGGGCCGCTGCCAGACGCCGGAGCTCGCGGGCAGCCTCGTCCCCGTGGAGGGTGGCGCCGGGGCCGGGCACTACGAGCTCGAGGTCGTGCTGAAGAACGAGGCCCCGGAGGAGTGCTGGCTGCAGGGCTGGCCGGGCGTGTCCTTCGTGGGCGACGACGACGGCACGCAGCTCGGCGAGGCCGCCACGTTCGACCGGTCGAGCCCGCACGAGACGGTGACGCTCGCGCCCGGGGAGTCCGCGCACGCCGTCGTCCGGGTCTCGAACGCCGAGAACTACGGCGACGAGTGCGGGCAGACGCCCGCCGACGGGCTGCGGATCTACCCGCCGGGCGAGAAGCGCTCCCTGTTCGTCCAGAACGACCAGCTCACGCTCACGGCGTGCGCCGACTCGGACGAGTCCCTGCTCCAGGTCCAGGCCCTCCAGCCGGCGAGCTGAGGCGCTCCGGGCGCGGCGCCCGGAAATGACTTCGGTCCGGTGCCTTGAGATCGGTCCATCAACCGACCGGTCTCAGGGCAACGGACCGATCTCATGACCGGACCCGGCCGCCGGCTGTGCTGTACTACCTGGCGTGACGGACCTGGACGAGCAGGCTGCTCAGGATGACGGCACCCGTGCCACAGACGCGCGGCGGCGGGCGGTCCGGGTCGCCCTGACATCACTCCTGGTCGGCGTTCTCGCCGCACTCGCCGCTCTGGGCGTCTCGTCCGTGTCCGGGGAGAGCGACCTCTTCCTCGTGGCCGGCACGGAGGGCCACACCCTGGCCTTTCGGCTCTGGGCCCTGGCCTGCCTCTGCGGCATCGTCCTGAGCGTGGCCGGGTTCAGGCTGTTCGTCATCGGGTACGAGGCGTTCACCGCCGCGATGGCGGCGCTCTTCCTGTGTGCGCTCGTCCTGGCCGCGGGCATCGGCACCCTGATCGCCGGCATCTTGGCCCTTCTCTACGCAGAGCCGTACTACGTCGTGCTCGACGACCTCGACCGCGCCGCCGACCAGCGGATCGTCGTCAAGGAGACCGCCCCTGTCCACGACACCTCCTGGCACATCTACCGGGGCGGCCCGTTCCGCTACGAGGAGATCACGGAGTCACTCCTCACCGACCCGGACTGCCATTGGCTCGGTGCCAACAACAGGTGGACGCCGTTCGCGGACGGCGACTACACACTCACGACCGACGCCCAGGGCCGGGACGTCCTGAGCTTCACCGCCGACGACGCGTTCTGCGACGAGGACGGGACGTACGAGCTCGTGCTCCCGTGACCCGGCCCGCCGGGCTCTACCGGCCCCCTCGCCCGCCGCCCGCCAGCGGGAGGTCCTTGCGGGAGAAGACCGCGACGATCACCAGGCACAGCGCCGCGGCGGCCGCCCCGAAGCCGAACATCTGGCCGTACGACCAGGTCGCCTGGAGCCAGGCGAGCACCATCGGGGCGAAGAAACCGAGGTAGGTCAGCGAGTAGAAGACGGCGGTCAGGCCGGCGAGCTGGCCCGGCCCGGCGATGCGCGCTACCTCGCTGAGCCCGGCGACGAGGCCCAGCCCGTAACCCGTGCCCAGCACCACGGCCGCGAGCACGCCGAGCGGCAGCGAGGGCGAGATCGCCGCCCACGCCGCGAGCGCCATCCCGACGGCGACGATGCTCAGCGCGACGATCGTCGCGCGGGCCGACGCCGGGGTGTCGATCCGCCGGGCCACGGCCTGCATGCCGATGCCGCAGCCGAGCGGAAGCACCGTCATCCCGCCGGCGAACGCGATGGGGATCTCGCCGGCATGGTCGGACAGCAGGGCCGGCAGCACCGCGTACGCGCTGCCGCCGCAGCCGAACACCCAGGGCGCGAGCGGCACGACGACGCGCAGGAAGCGGCGGTGCCCGACGGCGGTGATGCGCAGGTCGTCCCGCAGCGGCGCGCGGTGGTCGCGGTGCAGGCCGGGGTTGGTCTCGGGCACGCGCAGGAGCCACACGCCCGCGGCCAGGGCGCCGGCGGCGTGCACGACGTAGGCCAGGTGGGTGGGCCAGGGACCGAACTGGGCGAGCGCCGCCGCGACGCCCGCGCCGAGCAGGAAGCCGACGGTGAGCGACAGGGAGCCCCGACGCGGGCCGGCGGCGCGGTCACCCGTGCGGGCGCTGAGCTCGGTGATCCAGGTGCTGCCCACCGCCATCACCAGCCCGAGCGCGACGCCGCACAGCACGCGGCCGGCGGCGAGCAGGACCGGGCTGGTCGGGTCGAGCGCGAGCACCAGGGAGCCCAGGGCACCCACGGGCGCGGCGGGCAGCAGGAGCGGACGACGGCCGTGCCGGTCGGACAGCGGCCCGCCGAGCAGCAGTGCGGGGACGATGCCGAACACGTAGGCGGCCAGCAGCGCGTCGACCGTGACGTCGCCGAGGTGCCCCTGCTCGCGGTACATCACCAGCAGTGGCGTGAACTCGTTGCCGCCCCAGGCGATCGCCAGCAGCACGGCGGCGACGGGCCACCAGGTGCGCGGTCCCACGGGGAGGTGTTCGGACGCAGGCGTGTCCCCGGGGAGCGAGTGTGGCATGACCACATCCTCCGCAATGGATGCCCGGGTGAACAACCTGAGCGGCTGTGAGGGTGCGCACAGGAGTACCCGGACCCCCGGGGGGACGACGACGCAGCGGGGAGGGTTACGGAGAGGTAGCAGTGCTCGCTCTCCGTAACCCTCCCCGCTGAGTGGGCTTTACCCCGCGTCGGGCTACTTGCTCCCGGCCGGGTCCACGGGGCTCGCGTTCGCGTCGGTCTCCGCGGCCTTGGGGTCGGCGCCCTTGGTGTCCACGCCGCCGTCCGCGGTCTCGCCGCCAGCCTTCGTGCCGGCGGCCTTCTCGCCGGCGGCCTTCTCGCCCTCGCCCGCCTCGGCGTCCTCGTCCACGGGCTCGCGGCCCGGCACGTAGACCGACAGCTCGGGCTCCGGGTGGCGGCGGCCCTGCACCACGATGATGCCGATGCCCAGCAGCACCGCGATGCCCGCCGTCCAGATGTTCGCGGGGACCCCCAGGGGCGCGTCGCTCGTGGGGTCGATCCGGATGGACTCGAGCCAGCTCCGGCCCAGGCCGTACCAGATGAGGTAGAGGCCGAACATGCGGCCCCAGCGCAGGCCGGCCCCGGGGGTGCCGCCGTCGGCCGCGAGGGCGTCGTTCCGGCGCACCACGCGCCGCTCGATGAACAGGAGCACCGCCACCCCGATGAGGTTCCAGATCATCTCGTACAGGAACAACGGGTGGAACAGCGTCCCCTCGGGCGTGCCGGAGGGGAACATCGGCGCGTCGGAGCGGATCTCCAGGCCCCAGGGCAGCGTGGTCGGCAGGCCGAACAGCTCCTGGTTCACGTAGTTGCCGAGCCGGCCGATCGCCTGGGCCACCAGCAGGCCGGGCGCGAGGGCGTCGGCGAACGACCAGAAGCGCAGGCCGGAGATGCGGCACGCGATCAGGACGCCGACCGCGCCGCCGAGCAGCGAGCCGAACAGCGCGTTGCCGCCCTCCCAGATCCGCACCCACGCCCAGGCGTCGACGCCGGGACCGGTGAAGTCGTCGAGGTGGGTGAGCACGTGGTAGATCCGCGCGCCGACGATGCCGATCGGCACCGCCCACATCGCGACGTCGACGGCGAGCCCGGGGGCGGCTCCGCGCGCACGGAGCCGCCGGTCCGTGATCCACGCGGCGGCGACGATGCCCGCCAGGAGACACAGGGCGTAGGTGTGGATGGTGAGGGGGCCCAGGCTGAACTGGGACCACACCGGGTCAGGGCTGGGGATACTGGCCGGAAGCACGACCTGAAGGTACCGCGATCCGGCCCCGACGTGGGCATCGGCCGGGGGGGCGCCCCCCGTTCTGTCCCCCCAACCCCCCCCCCGGGCGGCGCCCCCCCCCCCGTGGGGGCCCCCCAGAGCGGGCGCACCATGCGCCAAGT
>NZ_JBHWLR010000021.1:0-52112 GCF_042731755.1 Promicromonospora sp. NPDC059942 | reverse complement strand
AGCCCCCTCGGCCACCCCCCCCGAGCCGCATGCCGGGATGACGCCTCAGCGCCGGCGCTTCTCCCGCACCCGCACCGAGATCTCGATGGGCGTGCCCTCGAAGCCGAACGTCTCGCGCAGGCGGCGCTCGATGAACCGGCGGTAACCGGCCTCGATGAACCCCGTGGCGAAGATGACGAACCGCGGCGGCCGCGTCGAGGCCTGCGTCGCGAACAGGATGCGCGACTGCTTGCCGCCACGCAGCGGGTGCGGGTGCGCGGCCACGAGCTCACCGAGGAACGAGTTGAGCTTGCCCGTGGGGATGCGGCGGTCCCAGGACGCGAGCGACCGCTCGATCGCCGGCACCAGGCGCTCGCTGTGCCAGCCCGTGCGGGCCGACAGGTTGACGCGCGGCGCCCACTGGATCTGCACCAGCTCCTTCTCGATCTCGCGCTCGAGGTAGGGGCGGCGGTCCTCGTCCATGAGGTCCCACTTGTTGTACGCGATCACCAGGGCGCGACCGGAGTCCACGACCTGCTGGATCACGCGGATGTCCTGCTCGGTCAGCGGGGCGGACGCGTCCACCAGGACCACGCCGATCTCGGCCTTCTCGATGGCGGCCGCGGTGCGCAGCGACGCGTAGAAGTCGGCACCCTTGGTCTGGTGCACGCGGCGGCGGATGCCGGCGGTGTCCACGAACCAGTACGGGATGCCGCGCAGTTCGATCAGCTCGTCGACGGGGTCACGCGTGGTGCCCGCCACCTCGTCGACGACGACGCGCTCCGAGCCGGCGATCTTGTTCAGCAGCGACGACTTGCCGACGTTCGGCCGGCCGACGAGCGCCACGCGGCGCGGGCCCGAGGGCCGCAGCGTGCCGTGCGCGGACTTGGTGGGCAGGGCCTTGACGGCGGCGTCGAGCAGGTCGCCCGTGCCGCGGCCGTGCAGGGCCGAGACCGGGTACGGCTCCCCCAGGCCAAGGGCCCAGAGGTAGGTGGCGTCCGCCTCGCCCGAGGCGCCGTCCACCTTGTTGGCGCACAGCACGACCGGCTTGCCGGAGCGGCGCAGCAGCTCCACGACCCGCTCGTCCGTCGCGGTGGCGCCCACGGCGGCGTCGACCACGAAGACCACGGCGTCGGCCAGGGAGATCGCGACCTCGGCCTGCTCCGCCACCTTGGACTCGATGCCGGCGACGTCGACCTCCCAGCCGCCCGTGTCCACGAGCATGAACCGGCGGCCGGCCCACTCGGCCGGGTAGGAGACGCGGTCGCGCGTCACGCCCGGCTTGTCCTCCACGACCGCCTCGCGGCGGCCGAGGATGCGGTTGACCAGGGTCGACTTGCCGACGTTCGGCCGCCCGATGATCGCGAGCACCGGCAGGATCTGCTCGGCCTCGGACTCCTCGTCGGACCACTCGGAGTCCAGGAGCGCCTGGTCCTCCTCGTCGAGCTCGAACTCCTCGAGGCCGACGCGCAGGGCGCGCTCGCGCGCGACGTCGTCCTCGGTCTCGGTGAGGTCGAGGTCGGGAGCGTCCGAGGCGGCAGCGTCCGGGGCAGCATCGTCTCGGGCCGCCGCGTCCAGGGCAGCCTCAGATGCAGAGGAGTCGTGGGTCATGCCCCCATTGTCGCAGGCCCGACCCGCTCAGGCCGACTCCCGCGCATATGACCTGCGTCGCTCCGGCCCGGGCCTGGGCCCGGGCCGTGGCGAGAACTCAAGCGGAGGGCGCGACCTCGCGTCCCGTCACCTGCGTGACGACGGCCAGCACGGCGTCGACCGTCTGCTCGAAGTCGAGGTCGCTGGAGTCGACGGTCACCACGCCGTCCGCGGCGACGAGGAACTGCGTCACCTTGGCGTCGTCCTGGTCCCGGCGCAGCACCTGGTCCTTCGTCGCCTCGACGGCGCCGGCGTCGGCGGCGCCGTGCAGCTCCAGGGACCGGCGGCGCAGCCGGGCCTCCTCCGAGGCGATGAGCAGCACGCGGACGTCGGCGTCGGGCGCCACGACCGTCGTAATGTCGCGGCCCTCGGCCACGATCCCGCGGCCGCCCGACTGCACGGCCCGGGCCGCCTCGGACTCCTGGTCGATGATCGCGCGCTGGAGCCGCTTGAGCTCGGCGCGCACGTCGAGGTTGGACGCGACCTTCGACACGTTGGTCGTGACCTCGGTGGAGCGGATCGTCACGGCGACGTCCCGGCCGTTCAGCTCGACGCCGGGGGCGGCCGGGTCCAGCCCCATGACCAGCGGCATCGCCCGGACCGCGGTGGTGACGGCCCCGGCGTCCGCCAGGTCCGCCGTCTCCATGCTCCACACCGTGGCCGCCCGGTACATGGCCCCCGTGTCGAGGTAGGCCAGGCCGAGCCGCGCGGCGACCGCCTTCGACACGCTCGACTTGCCGGAGCCCGACGGCCCGTCGATGGCGATCACTACAGGGCTGGTCACAGGTTCGCTCATTTCCGTTGAGTGCTGGGTATCTGCGCTTCAGAGTGCTCGTCAGCCGCAAATAGCCAGCACTCAGCGGGAGAGGTTACAGGTCTACCGCACCCATGAGGGTGCCCAGCTCCGTGCGGCCCAGGACGCGGGTGCGGCCGGCCTTCAGGTCGCCGAGCGGGATCGGGCCGATCCGGGTGCGCACCAGCCGCGTGACGGGGTGCCCGACGGCGTCGAACATGCGGCGCACGATCCGGTTGCGGCCCTCGTGCAGCACGACCTCCAGCATCGCGAAGCCGTCGATCTGCTGGAGCACGTGCACGGCGTCCATCTTGGCGACGCCGTCCTCCAGCTCCACACCCTTCAGGAGCTCGCGGCCGACGCGCGGGTACACCTCGCCCTCGACCGTCACGAGGTACGTCTTGGCGATCTGGTACTTCGGGTGCGAGAGGCGGTTGGCGAGCTCGCCGTCGTTCGTCAGGAGCAGCAGGCCCTCGCTGTCCGCGTCGAGCCGGCCCACGTGGAACAGGCGCTCCTCGCGGTTCCTGATGAGGTCCGCGACCGTCGGGCGGCCCTTGGGGTCGTCCATCGTGGACACCACGCCGAGCGGCTTGTTCAGCGCGATCGTCACCTTGGCCTGGTCGAGCTGGATGCGCAGCCCGTCCACGTGGATGACGGCGGTGGTGGGGTCGACCCGCACGCCCAGCTCGGTGACGAGCTGGCCGTCCACCTCGACGTGCCCGTTCGCGATCAGCTCCTCGGACGCGCGGCGCGAGCCCAGCCCGGCCTGCGCGAGCACCTTCTGCAGGCGCACACCGTCCTCGACGTGCACGTCCCGGGCCGGCTCCGTGGGCTTCGCGGGCCGACGGCGCGGCCGGTTCGCCTGCGCGCGGCTCTTCGCGGAGCTGCCCCCACGGAAGTTCTGGCCCTGTCGTCCGCCCTGCTTGCCGGACTCGCGGCGGCTCCCGCCGCGGCGTTCGTTGCTCATGATTCGTCTCTCGGTACGTCGGAAGTTCTCGGAAAAGGGGCGCGCGCGAAACCCGTCGTGCAGGCCCCGGGCAGGACTAGGAGTCCAGCCCGTCGAGGCCGTCGATCGTGTCGAGATCCGGCAGGTGCGGCGCCAGCGGGGGCAGCTCGTCGAGCGACGAGTAGTCCATCCGCTCCAAGAAGTATCCCGTGGTTCCGAACAGAACCGCACCCGAGCTCGGGTCCTGACCGATCTCGGCGATCAGCCCGCGGGTCAGCAGGGTCCGCACGACGCCGTCCACGCTCACGCCACGCACCGCGCTCATCTGGCCGCGCGACACCGGTTGACGGTACGCGATCACGGCGAGCGTCTCCAGCGCAGCCTGGCTCAGCTTGGCCGACTGGCCGTCCAGCACGAAGCGCCCCACGGGGTCCGCGTGCGCCGTGGAGGAGTAGATGCGCCACCCGTCCACGGTGCGCCGCAGCTCGAAACCGCGCGGCCGGGACCCGAGGTGGCCGGCGTACTCGTCGGCCAGCTCGTGCAGGATGTCGTCGGTCTCGTCCTGCGTCAGGTTCAGCGCCGCCGCGATGCGGTCCGCACCGATCGGCGCGTCGGCCACCATGAGCACGGCCTCGACGGCCGCGTGCGCCCCGCCCGGGAGCGTGTGCACGTCGACGACGAGCTGCTCCTCCGGGGCGGGCGCCGCGGGGGCCTCGGTGTTGGCGGGGGCGTCCGCCGGCGGGGCCTGTTCCTCGACCGTCATGCTGTCGCCTCCGTTCCGGGCTGCGGGATGTCTGCCTGTTCGGTTCCCTGCTCGATTACCGGCTCGGGCGCCTGCTCCACCGCCGGGGCGGTCAGGTCCTCCTCGTCGAACTCGCTGGGGCCGGCCGCCGGGTCGAGGTACTTCCCGCCGTCGTCGGGCCCGGCCGTCCACCGCACCGTCAGCTCGCCCAGCGGGCTGACCTGCTCGAAGCCGACCAGCGCGTCGCGGAACAGCTCCAGCAGCGCGAGGAACCGGGCGACCGTCACGAGGCGCTCCGTACCGGCCGTGAGCGACCGGAACGTGACCGCGTGCTCCGAGCGCAGGCGCCGGACGATGACGCCCGCCTCCTCGCGCACGCTCACCGCCGAGCCGTGCAGATGCGCCAGCCCGACCACGGGCGGCGGCTTGGGCGCGAGCACCTTCGCGGCCAGCTCCGCGAGCCGCTCCCCCGTCGTGTCCCAGACCAGCTCCGGCAGGATCGCGGCCAGGTGCGGCTCGAGCGGCGCCAGGCGGGGCACGCGGCGTCCGGACGACGCCATCTGCTCCGCGAGGACCTTCGAGACCTCCTTGTACGCGCGGTACTGCAGCAGCCGCGCGAACAGCAGGTCGCGGGCCTCCAGCAGCTCGAGGTCCTCCGCGTCCTCGTCCACGACGCCGGGCAGCAGGCGCGCGGCCTTGAGGTCCAGCAGGGTCGCGGCGATGACCAGGAACTCGCTGGCCACACCTAGGTCCCACGACTCGTGCACCTCGCCGCGCTCGGCGGCCTCCCGGGACGCCCGCTCCGCCTCGCGGATGTGCCCGACGAACTCGTCGGTCACCACCGCGAGCGCCACCTCGGTGACGTCCATCTTGTGCTTCGCGATGAGCGACAGGAGCAGGTCGAACGGGCCCTCGAAGTTGTGCAGCCGCACCTGGAACATGCGCGACGACGACCGCTCGGCGGGCTGCTCCTCGGGCACCTGAGGCGCCTGCTCCGCCGTCGACGCCGGGTCGGCCGGCAGCGCCTCGGGCGCCTCGACCGACAGCACCTCCGCCTCAGGCATCAGGCAGCGTCGCCACGGGCCACGAGCTCCCGGGCGAGCTGACGGTACGCGGCGGCACCGGGGTGCCCCGGGGCGTACGCGGTGATGGGCTCTGCGGCGACCGTGGCGTCGGGGAACTTGACCGTGCGCCCGATGATCGAGTGCAGCAGCGTGTCGCCGAAGGCCTCGTGCACCCGGGCCACGACCTCACGGGAGTGGAGGGTGCGCGAGTCGTACATGGTGGGGAGGATACCGTCGATCTCCAGGGCGGGGTTGAGCCGGTCCCGCACCTTCTCGATGGTCTCCACCAGCAGCGCGACGCCGCGCAGCGCGAAGAACTCGCACTCCAGCGGGATGAGCACGCCGTGCGCCGCCGTGAGGGCGTTGACGGTGAGCAGGCCGAGGCTCGGCTGGCAGTCGATGAGGATCACGTCGTAGTCGTCGACCACCGGGCGCAGCGCGCGGGCCAGCACCGACTCCCGGGCGACCTCGCCCACGAGCTGCACCTCCGCGGCCGACAGGTCGATGTTCGCCGGCAGCACGTCGAGGTTCTCGATGCCCGACGGGATCAGCACGTCCTGGACGTCCACGCCCCGCTCCATGAGCAGGTTGTAGATCGTCAGGTCGAGCTCGTGCGGGTTGACGCCGATGCCGACCGACGCGGCGCCCTGCGGGTCGAAGTCGACCAGCAGCACCTTGCGGCCGTACTCGGCCAGGCACGCGCCGAGGTTGATCGTGGTCGTGGTCTTGCCGACCCCGCCCTTCTGGTTGCACATCGCGATGATGCGCGCCGGGCCGTGACTGGCCAGAGGTGCCGGCTCGGGCAGGTCGGGCATGACCCGCCCCACCACGTCGCGCACGATCTCCGAGTCCGTGGGTGCGCCGACGACCGCCTTGCCGAGAAGAATGTCGGTCATCGTGCTCGCTCCCTCCTGGCTGGGTGCCTCGCTCACGCCCGCCACGCTATACCAGAGTGTGGGCACCACCCGGCTCGGAGCCCCGGCGTGGCGTGGTTCGGTGCCGGGCGGTCAGCGGGCACGCGGGTGGGCGGCGGCGTAGACCTCGCGCAGGGCGTCGGGCGTGACCATCGTGTAGATCTGCGTGGTGGTGACCGACGCGTGCCCGAGCAGCTCCTGGACCACGCGCACGTCGGCCCCGCCGGACAGCAGGTGGGTCGCGAACGAGTGCCGCAGGGTGTGCGGCGAGACGTGCTCCGTGAGCCCGGCCCGGCCGGCCGCGGACTGGAGCGCGGCCCACGCCGTCTGCCGGGACATGCGCGCGCCGCGCGTGTTGAGGAACAGGGCGGGGGTGCCGCGCCCCGCGGCGGCCAGCTCCGGACGGGCCCGCACGAGGTAGGCCTCCAGGGCGTCGCGCGCGAACGACCCCACGGGCACCACCCGCTCCTTGGAGCCCTTGCCGAGCAGCCGGACGGCGGCGGAGTCCCCCACGCCGTCGACGTCCAGCCCGACGATCTCGGAGATCCGCGCCCCGGTCGCATAGAGCAGCTCCAGCAGGGCCCGGTCGCGCAGGGGCAGCGGTCCGTCGCCCGCGCCGGCGGCGTCGAGCAGCCCGGCGACGTCGTCCACGGACAGTGCGTGCGGCAGGCGCCGCAGCTGGGTGGGCGCCCGCACGTCGGCGGACGGGTCCTCGACGGCCAGGCCCTCGGCCTGCGCGAACTTGTGCCAGCCGCGCACGGCGGCCAGGGCGCGGGCCGTGGACGACGGCGACAGCGGCCGGCCGCCGTCGGACCCCTGGCGCACGGCCTCGACGAAGCTCGTGACGTCGGACTCGGCGACCCCCGCCAGGTCCCGGCCCGCCGCGTCGAGGAACGCCGCGTACCGCACCAGGTCGCGCCGGTAGGCCGCGACGGTGTTGGCCGAGAGGCCGCGCTCCACGCTCAGGTGCGCGAGGTAGTCGCGCAGCGCGCGGTCGAGCCGGCCTTCGACCGAGACGGCAGGGGCGGACGGGACGGCGGGCTGGTGCTCGTGGGACGGACGGGCCAGTGCGGTGGACACCGGCCCATCATGCCGAGCGTGGCCCGCCGTGCGGGCGGGCCACGCCGTCGGCGGGTGACGTCAGGTCACGCCGGGTTGATGCCGAACAGCTCGGCGCGCGAGCGGATCACCTGGGCGCGGGCCAGGCGGGGCTTGTCGCTGCCGTCGCGGATCACGGAGCCGGCGGCCTCGAACTCGGCGAAGAAGTCGACGGCCCAGGCCACGTCGGACGACGTCGGCGCGAAGGACTCGTTGATGACGCTCGACTGCTCGAAGTCCAGGCAGAGCTTGCCGGTCATGCCGAGGTTGACGGCGTCGGTCGACTGCTCGCGCAGCAGCGCGTGCGACGAGCCGACCGTGGGGCCGTCCACGGGGCCGGGCAGGCCGCCGATGCGGCTGGCGACCACGAGGCGCGTGCGCGGGTAGGCCATGGCCATGGGCTCGTTGGCGGCGCCGGTGTCGCGGCGGTAGTCACCCGAGCCGAACGCGAGCCGGAACGCGCCGCGCGCCTTCGCGATGTGCACGGCCTCCTCGATGCCGAGGGCCGACTCCACGAGCGGGATGACGGGCACGTCGCCGCCGAGCCGCTGGGCGGTGTCGATGACGTCGTCCGCGCTCTCGGTCTTGGCCAGCATGACGCCGTTGAGGCCCTCGAGGCCGCGCAGGTAGGCCACGTCGTCCGCCCAGGACGGCGCCGTGCGGTCGTTGATCCGGACCCAGGCGCTGCCGCCGCTCTTGATCCAGCGGATGACGTTCTCGCGCGCCTCGTCCTTCAGGGAGTCGTCGATCGCGTCCTCGCAGTCGAGGATCACCTGGTCCGCCCGGGAGAGCTGCGCCTTGTCGAAGAGCTCGGTCCGCATCGCGGAGAGCAGGAGCCAGGCACGCGCGTAGTCGGGGGCGACACGCGACTTCTCGCGGGCCGCCCGGCGCGGCGCCAGGTCGCTCTCGGGGACGACGGCGGACGCCGTCGGCAGGCCCGAGGAGTAGCCCGCGGACTGCGCGGCCGGCTGTTCGGCAGGGTCGGTGGTTCGGTCGGCTGGGGTCTCGGTCACGCGCTCAGCCTAGGCGGCCACGAGGGTGCAGGCCGAATCATGACCACCGCTATGCAGAGGTCTGGTGCGGCGCCCGGCGGACGATCAGAAGGGCAGGAAGACGTCCACCGCGACTGCCACGAAGAGCAGCGACAGGTAGGTGATGGAGCCGTGGAACACCTTCATGGCGCCCAGCTTGCCGCTGGCCTTGCCCTGCGCCCGGCGCAGCATCGCGATCGTGGACCAGAGGAACCAGCCGCCCAGGACGGCGGCCACCACGGTGTACACCCACGACATGCCCGCGAGCGGGGTCAGCGCCAGCGAGCAGGCGATCATCGCGATCGTGTAGCCCACCATCTCGGCCGCGACGCGCTTGTCGTCGCTGACCACGGGGAGCATCGGGACGTTCGCGTTCGCGTAGTCCTTCTTGAACTTGATCGACAGCGGCCAGTAGTGCGGCGGCGTCCAGAAGAAGATGATGCCGAACAGCGCCAGCGCGGCCCAGCTCAGCCCGCCGGTGACCGAGGCCCAGCCGATGAACACCGGCATGCAGCCGGCGATGCCGCCCCACACGATGTTCTGCGGGGTGCGGCGCTTGAGGATCATCGTGTAGCCCACGACGTAGATCGCGATCGCGCCCAGCGTGAGCCACATCGCGGCCCAGTTGATGACGAGCGCGAACCACGCGAGCGACAGCAGGCCGAGGATCGAGGCGAACACCAGGCCGGCGCGCGGCGTGATCTCGCCGGTGGCCAGCGGACGCTTCTTGGTCCGGTTCATGACCTGGTCGATGTCGCGGTCCCACCACATGTTGAACGCGTTCGCGCTGCCCGCGGCGCCGGCGCCGCCGATCAGCGTGGCGACGATCAGCCAGAAGCTGGGCAGGCCGTCGGCCGCCAGGATCATGGTGGGCACGGTCGTCACGAGCAGCAGCTCGATGACGCGCGGCTTGGTCAGGGCGACGTACGCGCCGGCGCGGCGCATGAACCATCCCCCGGGACGCTGCTCGACGCCGGCCGCGGCCTCGGGGGCGGACGTCTGGGGACGCGCGGTCTGGCCGTTCGTCGGGTGGCTCGTTCTCACGCGCGTCGCAGTTCCGTTCGGGAGGGTCCTGGAGTCGATAACGCACCTGGTGGGCGCTGTTGCCGGTCGGGTGCGTGCCCATGGTACGTCGCAGGCTGACCCCGCCGCGCACCGCGCTCCCGGACGGGCGTGTGAGATTTGTCCACCGCATCCTGGGACGAACAGTCCGTGGACAGCCCTGCGCAACGGATTACGCGCGCGTATAGGGTTGTTGACGCCATCGATTGAAGGGCGGCCGGCATCCCGCCGCCGCCGCACGCACGCTGCGCGGCTCTCCAGCGCGTCCGCTCTCCGGACAAGGACGAGGGTCGACGGCGGAGAGAAAGAGGACTCGTGAACGCTTTCGACCCCGTGCTGAAGCCCCTGGAGTGGTCGGAGCTCGACGAGCGAGCGGTCAAGGCCATCAAGGCGCTGGCCGCGGACGCCGTCGAGAAGGTGGGCAACGGACACCCCGGCACCGCGATCTCGCTCGCGCCGGCCGCGTACCTCCTCTTCCAGAAGGCCATGCGCCACGACCCGTCCGACCCCGACTGGCAGGGTCGCGACCGGTTCGTGCTGAGCGCCGGCCACTCGTCGCTGACGATCTACCTGCAGCTCTTCCTCGCCGGCTACGGCCTGGAGATGGACGACCTCGCCGCGCTGCGCACCTGGGGCTCCAAGACCCCGGGCCACCCGGAGTTCGGCCACACCGCGGGCGTCGAGATCACGACGGGCCCGCTGGGCCAGGGCCTCGCCTCCGCCGTCGGCATGGCCTTCGCGTCGCGCCGCGAGCGGGGCCTGCTCGACCCGGCCGCCGCCCCCGGCGAGTCGCCGTTCGACCACCACGTGTACGTCATCGCGTCCGACGGCGACCTGCAGGAGGGCGTGACCTCCGAGGCCTCGTCCCTCGCGGGCCACCAGCAGCTCGGCAACCTCATCCTGATCTGGGACGACAACAAGATCTCGATCGAGGACGACACCAACATCGCGTTCACCGAGGACGTGCTGAAGCGCTACGAGGCCTACGGCTGGCACACCCAGCGCGTGGACTGGACCTCGGGCGGCGAGGGCTACGCGGAGGACACCGACGCGCTGGCCGCCGCCATCGACGCCGCCAAGGCCGAGACCGGCAAGCCGTCGATCATCGCGCTGCGCACCATCATCGGCTGGCCGTCGCCCACCAAGCAGAACACGGGCGGCATCCACGGCTCGGCCATGGGCGCCGACGAGGTCAAGGGCCTCAAGTCCGCGCTCGGCCTGGACCCCGAGGCCACGTTCACGATCGACGACGAGGTGCTGGCCTACACGCGCTCCGTCGGCGAGCGCCAGGCCACCGAGCGCCAGGCCTGGGAGACGGCCTTCGCCGCCTGGTCCGAGGCGAACCCGCAGCAGGCCGCGCTCCTGGAGCGCCTGCGCTCGAACGAGCTGCCCGAGGGCTGGACGGACTCCCTGCCGGAGTTCGAGGCGAGCGAGAAGGGCGTCGCGACCCGTGCGGCGTCGGGCAAGGTCCTGACCTCGCTCAAGGACGTGCTGCCCGAGCTGTGGGGCGGCTCCGCCGACCTCGCCGGCTCGAACAACACGACCATGGACGGCGTGCCGTCGTTCGTGCCGACCGAGCACGCGACCAAGAAGTTCCCGGGCGACCCCTACGGCCGCACCCTGCACTTCGGCATCCGCGAGCACGCCATGGGCTCGATCCTCAACGGCATCGTGCTGCACGGCCTGACGCGCCCCTACGGCGGCACGTTCCTGCAGTTCGCCGACTACATGCGTGCCTCGGTGCGCCTGGCCGCGCTGATGAGCATCCCGACCACCTTCGTGTGGACGCACGACTCGATCGGCCTCGGCGAGGACGGTCCGACCCACCAGCCGGTGGAGCACCTCGCGGCGCTGCGGGCCATCCCGAACCTCGACGTCGTCCGCCCGGCCGACGCGAACGAGACCGCCTGGGCCTGGCGCGGCATCCTGGAGAACACGAAGAACCCGGCCGGCCTCGTGCTGACCCGGCAGAACGTGCCCACCTACCCGCGCGGCACCGACGGCTTCGCCGGCGCCGAGGGCACCCTCAAGGGCGGCTACGTGCTCCTGGACACCGAGGGCACGCCCGACGTCGTCCTCGTGGGCACCGGCTCCGAGGTGCAGCTCGCCGTCGAGGCGCGCGAGATCCTCGCCGCCGACGGCGTCAAGGCCCGCGTGGTCTCCATGCCCTCGCGCGAGTGGTTCGACAAGCAGGACGAGGCGTACCGCGAGTCGGTCATCCCGTCCGGTGTGAAGGCCCGCGTCTCGGTCGAGGCGGGCGTGGCGCAGGGCTGGCGCGAGGTGGTCGGCGACGCCGGCCGCATCGTCTCGCTCGAGCACTACGGCGCTTCGGCCGACTACAAGACGCTCTACGCCGAGTACGGCATCACCTCCGAGGCGGTCGCCCAGGCCGCCAAGGAGTCGATCGAGGCGGCGTCCTGAACCGCGCCGGCACACCTGGACACGAGAGAGGAAGGGCACGATGACTGACAGCACCAGCGACAGCAGCGAGAACGTCAGCCCCACCGAGCGGCTGTCCGAGGCGGGTGTCGCCATCTGGCTCGACGACCTGTCTCGTGAGCGCCTGCGCACCGGCAACCTCGCCGGGCTCATGACCAGCAGGAACGTCGTGGGCGTGACCACCAACCCGACGATCTTCGCGGCGGCGCTCGCGCACGGCGACGCCTACGCGGAGACGCTGGCCGAGCTGGCCGGGTCGGACGTGGAGGAGGCCGTGGAGCGCATCACCACGGACGACGTGCGGGACGCGGCGGACCTGCTGCGCCCCGTCTACGACGCCACCGCCGCCGTGGACGGCCGCGTGTCCATCGAGGTGGACCCGCGGCTGGCCCGCGACACGGCGGCGACGGAGACCACGGCCGTCCGGCTGTGGGAGACCGTCGCGCGGCCGAACGTGATGATCAAGATCCCCGCCACGGTCGAGGGCCTGCCGGCCATCACGTCGACCCTGGCCAAGGGCATCAGCGTCAACGTGACGCTGATCTTCTCGATCGAGCGGTACCGGGCGGTCATGGACGCGTTCCTGGCCGGCCTGGAGCAGGCGAAGGCCGCCGGCCACGACCTGTCCGTGATCGGGTCGGTCGCGTCGTTCTTCGTGTCCCGCGTGGACTCCGAGATCGACAAGCGGCTGAACGCCGTCGGCACGGACGAGGCGCTCGCGCTGCGCGGCCAGGCCGCCATCGCGAACGCCCGCCTGGCCTTCGCCGCCTACGAGGAGGTCTTCTCCGGTGAGCGCTGGGCCGCCCTCGCGGCGGACGGCGCGCAGCCGCAGCGGCCGCTGTGGGCGTCGACCGGCGTCAAGGACCCGGCCTACCGCGACACGATGTACGTCGACGAGCTGGTCGTCGCGGGCGTCGTCAACACGATGCCGGAGAAGACGCTCGACGCCTTCGCCGACCACGGCATCGTGCTGGCGGACACCGTGACCGGCTCGGCCGAGCAGGCGGCCGCGACCATCGCGGCCGTCGAGGCGCAGGGCATCTCGATGGACGAGGTGACCGCACAGCTGGAGGACGAGGGCGTGACGAAGTTCGAGGTCAGCTGGGACGAGCTCCTGACGACCACCAAGGCCGGCCTCGACGAGGCCGGGGCCGGCGAGCGGTGAGGCCGGCCAAGATCGCGCAGGGGGTCAACCCCCTGCGCGACCCCCTCGATCTGCGACTGCCCCGCATCGCGGGGCCCAGCGGGCTCGTGATCTTCGGCGTGACGGGTGACCTGTCGCGCAAGAAGCTCATGCCCGCCGTCTACGACCTCGCCAACCGCGGCCTCCTGCCGCCGGGCTTCGCCCTGACGGGCTTCGCCCGGCGCGACTGGGAGGACCAGGACTTCGCGCAGGTGGTGCACGACGCCGTCAAGGAGCACGCCCGGACTCCCTTCCGGGAGGCCACGTGGCGCCAGCTCGCCGAGGGCATCCGGTTCGTCCAGGGTTCCTTCGACGACGACGACGCGTTCGAGCGGCTGCGCGAGACCGTCGAGACGCTCGACAAGGAGCGCGGCACGGGCGGCAACCACGCGTTCTACCTGTCGGTGCCGCCGTCGGCGTTCCCCGTGGTCTGCGAGCAGCTCTCCAAGCACGGGCTGTCGCACCCGGACAAGGACGCGGACGGCGACGGCGTGCACGCCTGGCGGCGCGTCGTCATCGAGAAGCCGTTCGGGCACGACCTGGCCAGCGCCAAGGAGCTCGACGCGGTGGTCTCGAAGGTCTTCGACCCGGAGTCGGTGTTCCGCATCGACCACTACCTGGGCAAGGAGACCGTCCAGAACCTGCTGGCGCTGCGCTTCGCGAACACGATGTTCGAGCCCCTGTGGAACTCGAACTACGTGGACCACGTGCAGATCACGATGGCCGAGGACATCGGCATCGGCGGCCGTGCGGGCTACTACGACGGGATCGGCGCCGCGCGCGACGTCATCCAGAACCACCTGATCCAGCTCCTGGCGCTGGTGGCCATGGAGGAGCCCCGCAACTTCGACGCCGCCGAGCTGCGCGCCGAGAAGATCAAGGTGCTCTCGTCCGTGCGCCTGCCGCGTGACCTCGGCAAGCACACCGCCCGCGGGCAGTACGAGGCCGGCTGGCAGGGTGGCGAGGAGGTGCCGGGCTTCCTGGAGGAGGACGGCATCGCGAAGGACTCCAGCACGGAGACCTTCGCCGCGATCCGGGTGGACGTCGACAACCGCCGCTGGGCGGGCGTCCCGTTCTACCTGCGGCACGGCAAGCGCCTGGGCCGCCGCGTCACCGAGGTGGCCGTGGTCTTCAAGAAGGCCCCGCACCTCCCGTTCGAGACGTCGCTGACGTCCGAGCTCGGCAACAACGCCCTGGTCATCCGCGTGCAGCCCGACGAGGGCGTCACCATGCGGTTCGGCGCCAAGGTGCCGGGCACGGCCATGCAGGTGCGCGACGTGACGATGGACTTCGGGTACGGGCACTCGTTCACCGAGTCCTCCCCCGAGGCCTACGAGCGGCTCATCCTCGACGTGCTGCTCGGCGACCCGCCGCTGTTCCCGACGCGTGAGGAGGTCGAGCTCTCCTGGAAGATCCTCGACCCGATCACGTCCTACTGGGCACGCAAGGGCCAGCCGGAGCCGTACGCGTCCGGCACCTGGGGTCCGCCGTCGGCCGACGCCATGATGGAGCGCGACGGCAGGACCTGGAGGCGACCGTGATCATCGACATGCCGGACACGACGACCAACGACGTCAACAAGCGCCTGGTGCGCCTGCGCGACGAGGGCGGTGCGGTGGCCCTGGGCCGCGTGCTGACCCTCGTGGTGCTGGCCGACGAGCGCGACGTCGAGGAGTCGGTCGAGGCCGCCAACGACGCGAGCCGTGAGCACCCGTGCCGGGTCATCGTCGTCGCCCCGGCGACGCGCGGTGCGGACGCCCGGCTCGACGCGCAGATCCGCGTGGGCGGTGACGCCGGCGCCTCCGAGGTGGTGGTGCTGCGCGCCTTCGGCCCGCTCCTGGAGCGGACCGACACGCTGGTGATGCCGCTCCTGCTGCCCGACGCGCCGATCGTGGCCTGGTGGCCGCGTGAGGCGCCCGCGGTGCCGTCGCAGGACCCGGTGGGCGCCATGGCGACCCGCCGGATCATCGACAGCACCACGGCCAAGCACCCGCAGGACATGCTCGGCAACCTCGCCGGGACGTACGCCCCCGGGGACACCGACCTCGCATGGGCGCGCGTCACCCTGTGGCGGGCGCTCATCGCGGCCGCCGTGGAGCAGCCGCCGTTCGAGCCCGTGCTGTCCGTGACGGTCGAGGGGCAGAAGCGGCACACGTCGCTCGACCTGCTCGCGGCCTGGCTCGGCGCCCGGCTGAACTGCCCGGCCGAGGTGGTGCGCACCGCCAGCGACGACGCGATCACCCGCGTGGTCCTGGAGCGCAAGAGCGGCCCCATCGTGCTCGACCGCCCGGACGGCCGCACCGTCACGATCACCCAGCCGGGCAAGCCCGCACGCCGGATCGCCCTGCCGATCCGCGCGCTCAACGAGGCCCTGATCGAGGAGCTGCGCCGGCTCGACCCGGACGAGGTCTTCGAGGAGGTCCTCACGCGGGGTCTGGGGCACGTCACCAACCGGACGGCGGCCTGATGGCCGAGTCGTCCGGGGTGCGGCTCGTCGTCGTGCACCCCGACAAGGAGGTGCTCGCGCAGGCGACCGCCGCGCGCCTGCTGACGCGCGTCCTGGACGTGCAGTCGGTCCGGTCCCCCGTGCACGTGGTGCTCACGGGCGGCACGGTCGGCATCGCGTCGCTCGCGGCCGTGGCCGCGAGCCCGCTCGTGCCGGCGATCGACTGGTCGAACGTGCACCTGTGGTGGGGCGACGAGCGGTTCCTGCCGGACGGCGACCCCGACCGCAACGAGACGCAGGCCCGGGAGGCCCTGCTCGACGCCCTGGTCGCCGAGCACGGGCTCCCCGAGGCCAACGTCCACCCGATGCCGGGGCCGACGTCGGTCGCCACGCCCGAGGAGGGCGCGGCGGCCTACGCGGCGCTGCTGGCCGAGCACGCGCAGGGCGAGGCGGGCGGCGTCCCGGCGTTCGACGTCCTGCTGCTCGGCATGGGCCCGGACGGACACGTCGCGTCCCTGTTCCCCGGCCACGAGGGACTGGACGCGCAGGGCACCACCACGGGCGTGCACGGCTCGCCCAAGCCTCCGCCGGAGCGGGTCTCGCTGACGTTCGACGCGATCCGGTCCGCCCGCGAGGTGTGGGTCGTGGCGGCGGGCGCCGAGAAGGCGGACCGCGTTGCGGCCGCCCTGGCCGGCGACCCGGTCACGGAGGTGCCCGCCGCGGGCGCCGTCGGGCAGGCACGGACGCTGTGGCTGCTGGACCTGGAGTCCGCGGGCGCGACGACGGCGACGGCGTAGCACGAGGCGCACAGAAAGAGGTGGCCACCCGGCGCGAACCGGGTGGCCACCTCTTTCTGCACGACTACTTCGCCGCGAAAACTCTTAGCCTGCTACGCGGCCACCACGGCGGACCCGCAGTGCCTCCAGCGCCTCCTCCAGGAGGGCCGCGCCGTCCTCGTCGGACCTGCGTTCCTTCACATAGGCGAGGTGCGTCTTGTACGGCTCGTTCCGTACCGGGGACGGCGGGTTCACCGGGTCCATCCCCGCGGGGAAGCCGCACCGCGGGCAGTCCCACTGCGTGGGCGCCTCGACGTCCTCGCCCACCGAGAAGCTCGGTGCCGTCTCGTGCCCGTTGGCACACCAGTAAGAAACTCGGATACGCGGGGCGGTGTCGCCCCGCTCCGTCTCCCCGAGGGGGCCGGCGCCTACCCGGCTCCCCCGAATCGCATGACCGCCTGATGCCACGTCTGTCGTCCCCTCTGTGTGTGGCCGTCAGCTGCTAGGCGCTTGGCGACCGGGTCAGCTGACCTTCTGGATGAGTCCGAGCAGGACGATCACCACGGCCCACACGAGGGCGAAGGCGATTGTGATGCGATTGAGGTTCCGCTCGGCCACGCCGGACGAACCGGCGCCCATCGAGATACCGCCACCGAACATGTCGGACAGACCGCCACCCTTGCCCTTGTGGAGCAGGATGAGCATGGTGAGAAAGCCACTGGTCAGGACCAGCAGGACTTCCAGGATGATGCGGAGCGCGTCCACGGTTCACGTCCTCGGTTGTAGATGTGCCAGGGCGTTCCCCGGCGGCGGATTCGGTCAAGAATAAGCGAGACGTACCTCACATTGCGAACCCCCTGATCAGACCTTTGAAAGGCCCCGAAAGGGAGTCGCACCTGGAACGTCACGCCCGTGTGAGGGTACCTCAGGCAGGTTGCGGAAAACGTGCGTCCTGCCCTACGTGTCAGACCCACAGGTCACTCTCGTGACCTGTGGGTCTGACACGTCAGGAAAGGGGTTCGCTACGCGGTGCCTTCGGTCGCCCGAGACCGCCGCTCCGCTCCGGGCGAGTGCCTCGTACCTCGGCCCTCACCCTGCGCTGCGCTCTGGTCTCAGGCGACGACGTGGGACTGGTAGCGGGCGATCTTCGCGAACTCCTCCGGGTCCAGGCTCGCGCCGCCCACCAGGGCGCCGTCGACGTCGGGCTGCGCCATGATCTGCGCGACGTTGCCCGACTTCACGGAGCCGCCGTACAGCACGCGGACGCCGTCGGCGACACCCGGGTCGCACAGCTCGCCGAGCACCCGGCGGATCGCGCCGCAGACCTCCTGCGCGTCGTCCGGGGTGGCGACCTCGCCGGTGCCGATGGCCCAGACGGGCTCGTAGGCGATGACGATGCTCGCGACCTGCTCGGCCGGCACGTCGGCCAGGGCGGCCTCGACCTGCGCGAGGGTGTACGAGACCTGGTTGCCCGCCTTGCGGACCTCCAGGCCCTCGCCGACGCACAGGATCGGGGTCAGGCCGTGCGCGAACGCGGCGCGCACCTTGGCGTTGACGACGTCGTCGGTCTCCGCGTGGTACTCGCGGCGCTCCGAGTGGCCGATCACCACGTAGGTGCAGCCCAGCTTCTTCAGCATCGTGCCGGAGATCTCACCCGTGTAGGCGCCGGACTCGTGCTTGGACAGGTCCTGGGCGCCGTAGACGATCTCCAGCTTGTCGGCGTCCACCAGCGTCTGCACCGAGCGCAGGTCGGTGAACGGCGGGAGGACCGCCACCTCCACCGCCGCGTAGTCGTGCTTGGCGTCCTTCAGGGTCCAGGAAAGCTTCTGGACCGTGCTGATCGCCTGCTGGTGATCCAGGTTCATCTTCCAGTTGCCCGCCATCAGCGGCGTGCGGGTGGTAGCCACGTGCTTCTTCTTTCTGTTCAGAGGGAGGTCAGGTCGGCCGACGAGCGTCGTCGGCGAGCGTCAGTCGGCGAGAACCGTGAGGCCGGGGAGCTCCTTGCCCTCCAGCAGCTCCAGGCTCGCGCCGCCACCGGTCGAGATGTGGCTGAACCCGGCCTCGTCGAAGCCCAGCACGCGCACCGCGGCAGCGGAGTCGCCGCCGCCCACGATGGAGAACCCGCCGGCGGCCGTCGCGTCGACGATGCCCTGCGCCACGGCCTTGGTGCCGTCCGCGAACGCCTCGAACTCGAACACACCCATGGGGCCGTTCCACGCGATGGTCTTCGCGTCCGCCAGCTTGCCGGCGAACAGCTTGCCCGACTCGGGGCCGATGTCCAGGCCCATGGTGCCGTCCGGGATCGCGTCGGCCGCGACGACCTGGTGCGGCGCGTCCGCGGCGAACGAGTCCGCCGCGACGATGTCGGTCGGCAGCACGATCTCGACGCCGTTGGCCTCGGCCGTGGCCAGGTAGCCCTTGACGGTCTCGATCTGGTCGGCCTCCAGCAGGCTGTTGCCCACCGACTGGCCCTTGGCCGCGAGGAACGTGAAGACCATGCCGCCGCCGATGAGCAGGCGGTCCGCCTTGGTCAGCAGGTTCGCGATGACGCCCAGCTTGTCCGACACCTTCGAGCCGCCGAGCACCACGGCGTACGGGCGCTCCGGGTCGCCGGTCGCCTTCGACAGCGACTGGACCTCGTTCAGCACCAGGTCGCCGGCCGCGGCGGGCAGCACCTGCGCGATGTCGTACACGGAGGCCTGCTTGCGGTGCACGACGCCGAAGCCGTCCGAGACGAACGCGTCCGCGAGCTGCGCGAGCTCACCGGCGAGCTCGGCGCGCTCCGCGTCGACCTTCGAGGTCTCGCGCGCGTCGAACCGCACGTTCTCCAGGAGGGCGACCTGGCCGTCGGCCAGGGCCTCGACCGTGGCCTTCGCCGACGGGCCCACGAGGTCCTCGGCGAGGGCGACGTCCTGGCCGAGCAGCTCGCCCAGGCGGGCGGCGACAGGCGCCAGGGAGTACTGCGGGTCGGGCGTGCCCTTGGGGCGGCCCAGGTGCGCCAGGACGACGACGCGCGCACCGGCGTCGGTCAGCCGCGTCAGCGTCGGGAGGGCGGCACGGATGCGGCCGTCGTCCGTGATCTTGGTGCCGTCCAGCGGCACGTTGAAGTCGGAGCGGACCAGGACGCGCTTGCCGCGCAGGTCGCCGAGGGAGTCGATGGTCTTCATGAGCACTCCAGGTCGGGGACCGGCCGCCAGGAGGCCGGTCAGGGTTTCCGTCACATGACGACGTCCGCGTGCGCCGGCTGGCCGATGCGCACGCGGACGTCGGAGTTCACGCTGGTGAGAAAGCGGTCAGAGCTTCTCGCCGACGAACACGGTGAGCGAGACGAGGCTGTTCGAGTAGCCCCACTCGTTGTCGTACCAGGAGACGACCTTGACCTGGTTGCCGATCACCTTGGTGAGCTTCGAGTCGTAGATGCTCTGGTGCGGGTTGGTCACGATGTCCGACGAAACGATCTCGTCGTCCACGTACTCCAGGATGCCCTTCAGGGGGCCCTCGGCGGCGGCCTTGACCGCGGCGTTGACCTCCTCGACGGTGACGTCGCGGGGCGCCTCGAACGTGAGGTCCGTGGCCGAGCCGGTGATGACCGGCACGCGCAGGGCGTAGCCGTCCAGCTTGCCCTTGAGCTCCGGCAGCACCAGGGCGACGGCCTTGGCGGCACCCGTGGTGGTCGGCACGATGTTCTGCGCGGCGGCGCGGGCGCGACGCAGGTCGCTGTGCGGGCCGTCCTGCAGGTTCTGGTCACCCGTGTAGGCGTGGATCGTGGTCATGAGGCCACGCTCGATGCCGATCGAGTCGTTCAGGGCCTTCGCCAGCGGGGCGAGGCAGTTCGTGGTGCACGACGCGTTCGAGATGATGTGGTGCGCCGCGGCGTCGTACTGCTCGTGGTTGACGCCCATGACGAACGTCGCGTCCTCGTTCTTGGCCGGGGCCGAGATGATGACCTTCTTCGCGCCGGCGTCGATGTGCGCCTTCGCCTTGGTGGCGTCCGTGAAGAAGCCCGTGGACTCGATGACGATGTCCGCACCCAGCTCGCCCCAGGGGAGGTCGGCCGGGTTGCGCTCGGCGAGCGCACGGATCTTCTTGCCGTCCACGATGATGTTGTCGTCGTCGAAGTCGACCGACTTGCCGAAGCGGCCCAGCGTCGTGTCGTACTTGAGCAGGTGCGCGAGCGTCTTGTTGTCGGTGAGGTCGTTCACGCCCACGACCTCGATGTCCGCACCCGACTCCACGAGAGCCCGGTAGAAGTTCCTGCCGATACGGCCGAAGCCGTTGATGCCGACGCGGATGGTCACAATGCCCTCCTCAGGGGCGCCGGCCGTCCCGGCGCACACGTTTCCTTGGATCTGACGCCACTGCCGTCGATGCCCGACAGTCAGTGCGTTGCCAGGGTGTTTCCGGGCGCCGCGACCCCGCGACGACCCGAAGGGGAAACGCGATGGTCACGGCGTCGTCACCTGACGATTTCGAGCCTATACCCGAACCGTGCCGAACCGTGACCCGAGCCGGACAGCCTGGAACTCCCGGTTCTGTCCTTTCCCACAAATACAGATCCCACGGAAACAGATCAGAGATCGAGCAGGTCCGCCGACAGCCCCGCCTCGGTGTCCGGGATGCCGAGCTCCAGGGCGCGCTTGTCCGCCGTCGACAGCAGCCGGCGGATCCGGCCCGCGACCGCGTCCTTGGACAGCTGCGGCTCCGCGAGCCGGCCCAGCTCCTCCAGCGACGCCTGCTTGTGCGCCAGGCGCAGCTCACCGGCCTGCCGCAGGTGCTCCGGCAGCTCGTCCCCCAGGATCTCGAACGCCCGCTGCACGCGCGCCCCTGCGGCCACGGCCGCCCGGGCGGACCGGCGCAGGTTCGCGTCGTCGAAGTTGGCCAGCCGGTTCGCCGTGCCGCGCACCTCGCGGCGCTCGCGCCGCTCCTCCCAGACCTTGAGCGTCTCGGGCGCGCCGATCCGCTCCAGCATGCGGCCGATGGAGTCGCCGTCGCGGATCACGACGCGGTCGATGCCGCGCACCTCGCGGGACTTGGCCGCCACGCCCAGGCGGCGGGCCGCGCCGACGAGCGCGAGCGCGGCCTCCGGCCCGGGGCTGGTCACCTCGAGCGCCATGGACCGGCCGGGCTCGGTCAGGGACCCGTGCGCCAGGAACGCGCCGCGCCAGACGGCCTCGGCCTCGGGGACGCCGGCGGACACGACCTCGGGCGCCAGGCCGCGCACGGGGCGGCCGCGGGCGTCGAGCAGGCCGGTCTGGCGGGCGAGCGACTCACCCTCGCGCACCACGCGCACCACGAACCGCGAGCTCTTCCGCAGGCCGCCGGCCTGCACCACGATGAGCTCGCTCGTGTGCCCGTAGAGGTCGTGGATGGCGTGCCGCAGCCGGGTCGCCGCCGCCTCGGTGTCCAGCTCCGCCTCGATCACGACCCGCCCGGAGATGATGTGGAGCCCGCCCGAGAACCGCAGCGTCGCGGAGACCTCTGCCTTACGGCACGACGTCTTCGCCACCCGCACCCGCGCGAGCTCCTCCTTGACCTGTCCCGTGAGCGCCATGGCGTCATCCTGCCATGGTCATGTGCACGGTAACCCGGTGGAATCGCGGAAACTCGGGCGAATTGTCCCGGCGTGTCGCCTCATCGGTCGATCCGCTTGCAGTGAATCGCCCTCATCGCGGCGCCTTCTCCCCGGCGGTGACGGCGAACGGCAGGTGGTTGCCCGCCAGCGGCGCGGCGCCCGTGCCGAAGTCCGTGAAGGCGTGCGGCAGGTTCACCGCCCGGTTCAGGTCCAGGCGCAGCGTGCCCGACGGCGCGGCGTCGGTCGTCGTGATCTGGAGCGCCCGCCACGGCGCGACGCCGTCGGCCTCGTCGCTGAACACGACGACGGGCGACGTCAGGGTGCCGGTCAGCGCGAGCGTGGCCGACCGGCCGCCGTGCACGACGTCGACCTCGCCGAGCACCTCGACGTGGTGCACCAGCCCGGGCCGGGCCGCGCCGACCGTGACGGGCTCGGGCTCGTCGTACCAGCGCACGGGCACCTCCAGCACCCAGGCGGGGTCGTGGTCGAACGCGGGGACGCCGGCGAAGGCGGTGCGCGTGGCGGCCTGCGGGTCGCGCAGCCGCACGCCGTACCGGCCGGTGCGCACGATCACCTCGACGGCGACCTTGGCCGCGTCGTCCGGCCCGGCGGCCCGACCCTCGGGCAGGAAGGTACCCACGACCCGGCCGCGCCCCTCGCCGACGCCGATCGCCGTGGGGCCGTCGGGCTCGATGTCCTCGCCCACCAGCACCGCGGTCTCCCCCGGGACGGGCTGGGTGCGCAGCACGCCGTCGGCGACCCACCACTCGCCGGGCACCCCGGGCAGGCGCGACGGCGTCGCCGTCGGCCACAGCAGCGCCGTCGGGCTCAGCCAGCCGTACGGCTCGCGCAGCTCACGCTCCCGGTCCGCACGCCAGGCGGCGTGCTCACGAACGGCCTCCTCGGCGACGTTCGTACCGGACGTGGCGGCCTGCAGAGCCTCGGTCATGTCATGTCCTCCCGGTCGGGGTGCCGGCGTCCGCCGGCGAGGGCCCCCACCGCACAAGACGAGCTGGGGGCCGCACTGGTTGTCCCGCACCGCGGGTGAAGTCGCGGCGCGCGATAACCGACCGACCGGATAGACATTCGATCGGTCGGAGATCGCCGCGCACGAAATTACGTCGCTCCTCCAGGAGTGTCAACGAAGCACACCGCGCCCGCCACCGGCCGGTGCGGTCGCGGTGGCCGGCGCGTCCGACGCCATGAAGCCGGCCGCGCGCCGGTCGTCGTGCGGGCCCCACAGGTCGGTGGTCACCTCCGCCCGGACCACCGGCACCACCTCGGCCGCGAACCGGCGCAGCACGTCCTCCTGCCGGGCCGGCTCCAGCAGGTGGTTCACGGACACCGACTGCAGCACGTGCCCGAACGAGCCGTGGTAGTCGAGGATCTTCTCGGCCACCCGCTCGGGCGAGCCCACCAGCGCCGGCCCGCGCTCGACGGCGTCCTCCAGCGTGCGGAAGCTGGTCACCTTGCCGACCGCGCCCGGCGCGTGCCGGCGCGCGTCCTGCTGGCGCACCTGACCCTCGTAGATCGGCCGGTACTGCTCCACGGCCTCCTCGGTGGTGTCGGCCAGGAACAGCCCGCCCGAGCCGGCGCCCACGAACCCGTAGGCGGGGTCGTGCTCCGCGGCCGCGTACCGCTCGCGGTACCGGTCGATGAGCACCGCGTAGTTCTCGCGGGGCTGGAGGGCGTTGGCGGTGACGATCGGGTCGCCGTGCTCGGCCGCCAGGTCGACGGCGAACTGCGACGTCGCCGAGCCGTGCCAGATGCGGAACGGCCCCGCGAACGGCCGCGGCAGGGTGGTCGCGTGCTCCAGCCGGTGGCGGTGCCGGCCCTCCCACGTGACGTCCTCGGTGGAGAGCAGCAGCCGCAGCAGCTCGTAGTTCTCCCGCAGGTACTCGTACTGCTTGGTGATGTCCAGGCCGAGCAGCGGGTACTGGAGGTCCTCGTTGCCCTTGCCGATGACGATCTCCAGCCGGCCGCGGCTGAGCTGGTCGACGGTCGCGAGGTCCTCGGCGAGCCGGATCGGGTCGTGCAGGGACAGCACCGTGACGCCCGTGGACAGCAGGATGCGGGAGGTGCGGGCGGCGATGGCGCCGAGCAGCACCGTCGGGGCCGAGGACAGCACCGGGCCCGCGTGCCGCTCCCCCACGGCGAAGGAGTCGAACCCGAGCTCCTCGGCCAGCACGGCGGTGTCCACGATCCGGTTCAGCCGGTCGGCGGGCGGCACCTCCCGGCCCGTCACGGGGTGCGGCGGGTTGAACGCGATGTCCAGGACCTGGAAGCGCATCAGGCCGCCGCGCTCTCCGCGGCGGCCGCCGCCGCGTCGCGCTGGGCCACGCCCTCCCGGACCAGCGGGATGACGTACCGGCCGAAGTCGATCGCGTCGTCCAGCAGGTCGTAGCCGCGGGCGGAGATGACCCGCACCCCCAGGTCGTAGTACGCCAGCAGCGCCTCGGCGACCTGCTCCGGCGTGCCGACCAGGGCGTTGGAGTTCCCGGCGCCGCCGGTCGCCTTCGCGGTGGCGGTCCAGAGCGCGGTGTCGAACCGCTCGCCCTGGGCGGCGATCTCCAGCAGGCGCTGGGACCCCGCGTTCTCCGGCTTGTCGATGGGGTGGCGCCGGCTCAGCACGCCGCCCTGGGCGGCCTTGCGCGCCTCGATCCGGTCCAGGATGCGGTGCGCCTTCGCCCAGGCCAGCTCCTCGGTGGGCGCGATGATCGGCCGGAACGCCGCGTGGATGCGCGGCGGCGTGGCCCGGCCGGCCGCGGCCGCCTCGGCGTGCACGCGGGCGATCTGCTCGGCGGTGCGGTCCAGCGGCTCGCCCCAGACGGCGTAGATGTCCGCCTCGGCGGCCCCCACCGGGTAGGCGGCCTCGGACGAGCCGCCGAACGAGATGGTGGGCACGTGGCCCTCGACCGGCCTGGTGTCCAGCACGAAGTCGTCGAGGTCGTAGAACTCGCCGTGGTGGTCGAACGGCTCGGCGCTGGTCCAGGCCCGCTTCACGATCTGGATGTACTCGCGGGTGCGGGCGTACCGCTGGTCCTTGGTGAGGGTGTCGCCCTCCCGGCCCTGCTCGTGGTCGTTGCCGCCCGAGATGAAGTGCACGGACAGGCGCCCGCCCGAGAGCTGGTCCAGGGTCGCGAACGTCTTGGCCGCGTACGTCGGGTAGGAGACGTTCGGCCGGTGCGCCACCAGCAGCTCGATGTCCGGCACGTGCGCCGCGACGTGCGCGGCGAGCGCCGACGGTTCCGGGCCGGAGGAGCCGTAGGCGAACAGGATGCGGGTCCAGCCGTTGTCCGCGTGGGCGCGGGCGATGCGGACCAGGTACTCGGGGTCGAAGGGCCGGGTGGTGCGTGCGGTGGTCTCGGAGGCGTCGCTGGTCGCGGCGATGCCGAGGAACTCGACGGGCATGGGGGTTCTCCTTCGTTCGGTGCCGGGACGGTTCGGTGGGGGTACCGCGTCAGACGCCGCTGGCCACGCGCCCGGTGTCCGGGGCGGCGGTCCGGTCGGCGCCGCCCCAGGCGTGGGCCAGCAGCTCGAACGAGCGGCGCGTCTCGGCGGGGTCGTGGGTGGCGGTGGTCACGAGCAGCTCGTCGGCGCCAGTGACCCGCACGAGCGTCTCCAGCCGTTCGACGACGGTCTCCGGGTCGCCCACGATCCGCGTGTCGACCCGGTCGGCCACGAGAGCGCGCTCGGCGTCGGGCCGGTCGGTCCAGGCGGTGGCGGCGGACGGCGACGGGTAGGCGATGGCGCCGCGCTCGCCGCGCCGGATGGACAGCACCCAGTCGGCGAACGGCTCGGCGAGCACGCGGGCGCGTTCCAGGGTCTGCGCCACGAGCACGTCGGCCGACACGATGACGTACGGCTCCTCCAGCACGCCGGGCCGGAACGCCTCCCGGTAGGCGGCGACGGTGTCCAGCACGGTGGCGGGGCTGACGTGGAAGTTGGCCGCGAGCGGCAGGCCGAGCTCGCCCGCCACGCGGGCGCTCTCGCCCCCGCTGGACGCGAGGAGCCAGAGGTCGAACTGGGCGCCCTCGACGGGCGGGCTCGTGTAGGCGCCGCCGGTCCGGTCCCGGTAGGTGCCGCGCTGGACGTCGAGCACGAGCTCGACCTCCTCCCGGAAGTCGGCGGGCTTGCGCTGCACGCCGATCACCTCCTGCTGGGCGAGGATCCGCTCGCGCAGCGCGGGGTCGTTGAACCCGTTCGGCGGCGCGGGCGGCACGTAGAGCCCGTCCACCAGCCGGGGCACGGCAGGCGCCGGCGGGCGGGGCGGCGGCACGACGGCGGCGGCACCGCCCGGCGCGCCGTCCGCCCGCGTTCCCTCGCCACCCGGGCGGGCCGACGGCGGGACCGTGAACGACCGGCCCAGCCCCAGGTCGACCCGCCCGGGGTGCAGGGCGGCGATGGTGCCGAACTGCTCGGCGGCGATCAGGGGCGACGTCGTGGACAGCAGCACCGCCCCGGAGCCGACGCGGATGCGCGAGGTGCGGGCCGCGACGGCGGCCGCGAGGACCGCCGGCGACGCGGAGGCGACGCCGGGCGCGAGGTGGTGCTCGGCGTACCAGACGCGGTGGTAGCCCAGGGCGTCGAGGTCGGTCGCGAGCGCCACGGCCCGCTGGATCGCCTCGACGCCGGTGGAGCCGTCGGCGACCAGGGCGAGGTCCAGCACGGACAGGGGCACCCGGGTGGCGCGGTCGGTGGTCGGTTCGGTCATGCGGCTCACTCCTCGGTCTTGGGCAGGCCGGGCGGGTTGGTCTCGGCGCGGTCCACGGCCTCGACCTCGAGGCCCCAGCGCTCCAGCACCTGCTGGTAGGACCCGTCCTCGATGGCGTGGTTGAGGGCGGCGGTGACCGCCTCGGCGGCGCCGGCGCCCTTCTTGGTGGCGACGGCGATCTGCGCCGTGTCGGGCCAGCCGCCGTTCAGGGTGCCGACCACCTTGAAGTCCTCCGGGGAGACCGCGGCCTGGTAGGCGAGCACGGCGTTGGGGCCCACGTAGGCCTCGACGCGGCCCGACTGGAGGGCGAGCAGCACGTCGGAGAGCTGCTCGTAGTACTCGGGGCCCTGGATGGGCTCCAGCCCGTCCTCCTGGTTGAGGCGGTCCCACTCGAGCAGGATCTTCTCCTGGTTGGTCCCGGAGCCGACGCCGACGACCTTGCCCGCGATGTCCTCGCGCTTCTCGATCGTCAGGTCGGAGTCGGCGGCGGTGAGCCAGCCGAGCTCGTCGACGCGGTAGCTGGAGAAGTCGATCGTCTCCTTGCGCTCCTCGGTCACGGTGATGTTGGAGATGACGGCGTCGACGTCGCCCGACTGGAGGGCGAGCGGCCAGTCGGCCCAGGCCTTCACCTCCAGGTTCACGTCCTTGCCGAGGGCGTCGGCGACGAGCTGGGCGATGTCGGTCTCGTGGCCGATCGGCGTCTTGTCGTCGTCGGCCAGGAAGACCAGGGGCGGGGAGCCGCTGGCGCTGACGGCGACGGTGATCTCGTCCTTGTCGGCCCACTCGTCGGGCAGCAGCGCGACGGCCTCGGCGGACTCGGTGGTGCGGACGCGCTCCTGGTCGGGGCTGGTGCTGACCTGCAGGCCGGCCGACTCGGGCGCGTTCCCGGCGAGGCCGGCGGCGTCGTCCGCCTCCGGGCGCTCGGTGCTGGCGGCCGAGCAGGCGGCGGTGAGGGCGAGCAGCGGTACGGCGGCGAGGGCGAGCAGACGGGTGCGGACGGCTCGTCGGGAGACGGTCACGATGGTTCCTCTCGGGGCAGTTCTCGGGGCTGGGGCTGGGACAGGGGTCGGGACGGGGCGCGGCGTCACAGGACCTTCTCCAGGAAGGCCTTGGTGCGGTCGCTGGTGGGGTTGTCGAGCACGTCGGCGGGCGGCCCCTGCTCGACCACGACGCCCTCGTCCATGAAGACGACGGTGTCCGCGATCTCGCGGGCGAAGCCCACCTCGTGGGTGACGACGACGAGCGTGGTGCCGGTGCCGGCGAGCTCCTTGATGACGCCGAGCACCTCGCCGACGAGCTCGGGGTCCAGGGCCGACGTCGGCTCGTCGAAGAGCACGACCGCCGGCCGCAGGGCCAGGGCGCGGGCGATGGCGACGCGCTGCTGCTGGCCGCCGGAGAGCTGCCGGGGCCGGGCGTCGGCCCGGTCGGCGAGCCCGACGCGGGCCAGCAGCTCGCGCGCCTCCGCCTCGGCCTCGGCGCGCGGGCGGCCCTGCGCGTAGATCGGCGCCTCGACGATGTTCTCCAGCACGGTGAGGTGTGGGAACAGGTTGAAGTTCTGGAACACGAACCCGATCCGGGTGCGCCGGCGCAGGATCTCGCGCTCGGTGAGCTCCCGGAGGGTGTTGCCGTGCCGGGCGTAGCCGATGAGCTCGCCGTCCAGGGACACGAACCCGCGGTCCACCTTCTCCAGGTGGTTGATGGCACGCAGCAGGGTCGACTTGCCCGACCCGGACGGGCCGATGATCGCGGTCACCTCGCCCGGCCGGACGGTCAGGTCCACGCCCCGCAGGGCCTCCAGCAGGCCGAACGACTTGTGCACGCCCCGGATCTCCAGCAGTCCGCCGGTCATGCGGCACCTCCCTGAGGTCCCGTGCCGGTACCGGAGCCGGCGTTGGTGGTGGTGCCGGCGCGCGGGGCGACCCAGCGCCCCACCCGGACGCGCGCCGCGAAGGCGGGCGGGACGCCGTCGGGCACGGGGGCGCCGGTCAGGCGCGACCAGCCGACCTGGAGCTCCCACCGCACGCGCTGGACGGGCGTGGGCGGCAGGGTGCGCAGGGCGCCCTTCGCGTAGTGCCGCTCCACGTAGTACTGGACCACCGTGATGAGCGTGGTCAGCGCGAGGTACCAGATCGCGGCGACGATGAGCAGCGGCACCACCCGGCCGTTGCGGCCGTAGATGACGCTCACGATGTAGAACAGCTCGCCGTATGCCAGCACGTACACGATCGAGGTGCCCTTGAGCAGGCCGATCACCTCGTTCACCGCGGTGGGCACGATGGACCGCATCGCCTGCGGCAGGATGATCCGGCGCACCTGGCGGTGGCGCGGGATGCCCAGGGACGCCGCGGCCTCGTGCTGGCCCTGGTCGACGCCGAGGATGCCGGCCCGCACGATCTCCGCGCTGTACGCCGCCTGCGACAGCCCGAGGCCCAGGATCGCGGCCCAGAACTTGTCGATCAGGTCGAGCGTGTCGAAGAACAGGAACTCCGGCCCGAACGGGATGCCGAGGCTCAGCACCGGGTACAGGTAGGCGAGGTTGTACCAGAGCAGGAGCTGCAGCAGCAGCGGCACCGACCGGAACACCCACGTGTAGGCCCACGAGACGGCCTGCAGCAGCGGCGAGCGGGACAGCCGCATCAGGGCCAGCACCGTGCCGAGCGCGAAGCCCACGATCGACGCCGTCACCGTGAGCCGGATCGTGGCCCACGCCCCCTCCAGGATGGAGGGCCACGTGAGGTAGCGGGCCACGACGTCCCACTCCCAGCGGTCGTTGGTGACCAGGGAGGAGACGACCATGGCCAGCAGCACGCCCACCACGGCGGTCGCGATCCAGCGGCCCGGGTGCCGGGCCGCGACCACACGCAGGTCCTCGTCAGCGGGTCCGGCCTGCGCCGGCCCGTCCCCGCCCGGCGGCAGGCCGGGCGGCGGGTACAACAGGCGGGACTCGCCCTCGGCCAGGTCGGCGCTCATGTCGTCAGCCATTTCTCGAACGGGAGCGGGCCGAACGGCTGCTCGGTCGCAGGATCGGCGGGCGCGGGCTCGCCGGCGGCGGCCGCGGTGAGCGGCGTGTAGCCCGTCGCGCGGTAGAGCCCGGCCGCCTCCGGCTGGCGCGGGCCCGTGGTCAGGTAGAGCCGCGGGTAGCCCAGGTCGCGGGCCCGCGTCTCCAGCTCGGCCAGCACGCGCCGGGCCAGGCCCCGGCGCCGGTGCGCGTCGTGGGTCCAGATGCGCTTGAGCTCGGCCGTGGGGACGGCCGGGACGCCGTCCGCGTCCCGGGCGTCGGCGCGCGCCAGGCGCGCGGCCTCCCCCAGCTCGGGCTCCAGCCGACGGCGGAACGCGCCGCCCGCCACCGGCTCCCCGTGCTCCAGGAGCAGCACGAGGGCGCCCACGGGCGGGGCGAACTCCTCGGCGGCGTAGTGCGCCATCTCGGCCCGGTGCTGCTCCTCGGTCAGCAGGTCGTGGTAGCGGGTGCGGTACTCGACCGACAGGCCCGCCAGCAGCGGCTCGACCAGCGGGTCGGACAGGTGCACGTCGCGGACCTCCAGCCCGGCGAGCGCCGTCATCGGGGTGCCTTCTCGCCCGCGGTGACCGCGAACGGCAGGTGGTTGCCCGCCAGCGGCGCGGGGCACGTGCCGAACCGCGTGAACGCGTACGGCAGGTTCAGCGCCCGGTTCAGGTCCAGGCGCAGCGTGCCGGGGGCCGGGCCGTCGGCGGCGTCCGCCGTCGTCCCCGGGACCAGCGCCGGGACACGGACGTGCAGGACCCGCCACGGCGCGACCTCGTCGGACTCGTCGGTGAACAGCAGGGTCGGCTCCGTGGCGCTGCCGGTCAGCGCCAGGGTGGTGACCGTCCCGGCGTGGGCGACGTCCACCTCGCCGAACACCTCGACGTGGTGCACCAGGCGGGGCTGCGCGGCGCCCACGGTCACCGCGTCGGGCTCGTCGTACCAGCGCACGGGCACGTCCAGCACCCAGGCCGGGTCGTGGTCGAATGCGGGGACGCCGTCGAACCCCGCGCGGGTAGCCGCCTCCGGGTCGCGCGGCCGCACCGCGTACCGGCCGGTGCGCAGCACCACCTCGACCGCCACCTCGTGCTCGACGCCGGCCGCGCGGCCCTGGGGCAGGAACGTGCCCAGGATCCGGCTGCGGCCCTCGCCCACGACGACCGACGTCGGACCGTCGGGCTCGACGTGCTCCCCCACCAGCGTGGCCGTGTCGCCGGACGCCGGGCGGGTGTACAGCGCCCGGTCCTCGACCCACCACTCGCCCGGCAGCCCCGGCAGGCGCGCCGGCGTGGCCGTGGGCCACAGCAGCGCCGCCGGGGTCAGCCAGCCGTGGGGCGTACGCAGGTCGCGCTCGCGGGCGGACCGCCACGCGGCGTGCTCGCGCGCGGCGGCATCGGCAGTCGCGGCGGCGTCGTCGGCAGCGGCGGCGTCGGGCGAGGCCGCCGCCGGCTTGCTCAGTACCTCGGTCATGTCAGGTCCTTCCGGTCGGGGTGCTGCGCAGCGGTGCGGGCACCGGGGATCGCCGCGATCAGCTCCGCGGTGTACGGGTGGGCGGGGTGGTCGAACACACGGCCGACGGGTCCGGTCTCCACGAGCCGGCCGGCGCTCATGACCCCGACGTGGTCGGCGACCTGCCGCACCACCGCCAGGTCGTGCGAGATGAACAGGTAGGTCAGGCCCCGCTCGGCGCGCAGCCGGGCCAGCAGCTCCAGCACGCGGGCCTGCACGGAGACGTCGAGCGCGGAGGTGGGCTCGTCCAGGACGAGCAGCTCCGGGTCGAGCGCCAGCGCCCGGGCGATGGCCACCCGCTGGCGCTGCCCGCCCGACAGCTCGGCCGGCCGCCGTCCGGCCAGGTCCGGCGAGAGGTGCACCTGCTGCAGGAGCTGCGCCACGCGGTCGCGCCGCTCGGCGCGGTCGCCGATCCGGTGGGACCGCAGCGGCTCCTCCACGATCGCGGCGACCGTGAAGCGCGGGTCCAGCGACGAGTACGGGTCCTGGTGCACCAGCTGGGTGCGACGGCGGGTCGCCCGGTCGGCGCCGACGGGCGCGCCGTCCAGCTCGACCGCACCGCCGTCGGGCCGCTCCAGGCCGAGCACCAGGCGCGCCGTGGTCGACTTGCCCGACCCCGACTCCCCCACCAGCGCGAACGCGGAGCCGCGCGGGACGGCAAACGACACGTCGTCGACGGCGCGCAGCCGCTCGCGGCGGCCCAGGCGGAACTCCTTGACCAGGCCCCGGACCTCCAGCAGGGCGGACGACGGGGTCTCCGCGGCGCCGTCCTGCGTGCGGGCGCCGTCAGCGACGGTCCCGGCGACGGTGGCGGCAACGGTGGCGGAGGCCGTGCCGGCGGCCCTCCTCGGGGCCGGTCCCTCGCCCGCCTCGTCCTCGGCACCGGCGTCCGGCGCGTACGCGCTTGGCACATTATTTCTGCCAGGTACGGCCGCGACCAGCTCCCGCGTGTACGGGTGCTCGGGCGCGCCCAGCACCCGGGCGGCCGGCCCCTCCTCGACCACCACGCCGTCCTTGAGCACGACCACCCGGTCGGCCCGGTCGGCGGCCACGGCGAGGTCGTGCGTGATGAGCAGCACGGCCGTGCCGGCCCGGCCGGTGAGGTCGGCGAGCAGGTCCAGCACCCGGCGCTGCACGGTCACGTCCAGGGCCGACGTCGGCTCGTCGGCGATCACCAGCTCCGGCTCGCACGCCATGGCGATGCCGACGAGCACCCGCTGGCGCATGCCGCCCGAGAGCTGGTGCGGGTACTGCCGGGCCCGCTCGCGCGGCCGGTCCAGCCCTACCTCGGCCAGGATCTCGACGGCCCGCTCGCGGGCGGCCCGGCGCGGCGTCCCGTGCACCACGAGGGCCTCGGCGACCTGGTCCCCCACCCGCACCACGGGGTCGAGCGCGGTGCCCGGGTCCTGCGGCACGAACCCGACGCGCACGCCGCGCACCCGCCGCCACGCGTCGGGGAGCAGGCCGGTCAGCGGCGTGGACCGCGGCCCGGCGCCGAGGGTCACCTCGCCCGCGGTGACGCGGCCGCCGTCGGGCAGCAGGCCGATCAGGGCGTGCGCCGTGGTGGACTTGCCGCTCCCGGACTCGCCGACCAGCGCGACCACCTCGCCGGGCCGCACGTCCAGGTCCACGCCGTGCACCACCTCGGCCTCGCCGTAGGCGACCCGCAGGCCGCGCACGCGCAGCGGGCCGCCCGACGGCGCGGGGTCACCCGCGGCGGTCGCCGGAGCGGGGGTGCCGGTCGCAGGGGTGCCCGTGCCGGGCCGCGTCGTCAGCGTCATCGGTCCGTCCTCGTCTCGCGGGTGAGTGCCCGGCCGAGCACCCCGACGGCGAGCACGAACAGGGCGATGACCAGGCCCGGCAGCGTGGAGTACCACCAGGCGACGGCCAGGTAGTCGCGCCCCTCGGCGACCAGGGAGCCCCACTCGGGCGTGGGCGGCGTGGCGCCGTACCCGAGGAAGCTCAGGGCGGAGACCGCGAGGATCACGGCGCCGAGCTCGACGGCCGCGAGCGCCAGCACGGGTCCGGCGGCGTTGGGCAGGACGTGCCGCAGCAGGACGGCGCCCCGGCCCGCTCCGGCGAGCCGCGCGGCCTCCACGTAGGTGGCGTGCCGCACGCGCAGCACCTGGCTGCGCATGACGCGGGCGAACGTCGCGACCGAGGCGATGCCCACGGCGATCGCGACCTTGACGGTGCCGAAGCCGAGCGCGGTCACGACGGCGAGCGACAGCAGCAGGCCGGGGATGGCGAGCAGCACGTCGGTGGCGCGCATGAGGGCGTCGTCGACGGGGCCGCCGAGGAAGCCGGCGAGCAGCCCGATGCCGGACCCGGCCACCAGGGCGACGCCGATCGCGAGCAGCGCGGCGCGCACCGACAGGCTGGTGCCGTGCACGGTGCGGGAGAACAGGTCGCGGCCGAGGTGGTCGGTGCCGAACCAGTGGGCGGCGCCGGGCGCCTGGAGCTTGTCCGCGGGGACGCCGGTGATCGGGTCCTGCCCGGTGAACAGGCCGGGGACGAGCGCCCAGGCCAGGACCAGGACGACGATCGCGAGCGCCACCAGCGCGGCGGGCCGCGTGCGGAGCAGGGCGAGGGGACCCGTGCGGAGCACGGCGAGGGGCCGGGTCATCGCGCGCCTCCCCCGGTGCGGCCGTGGGCGCCGGCGAGCACCCGCGGGTCGAGCAAGGGGTGGACGAGGTCGACCAGGAGGCTGGTGAGCACGAAAACCGCGGCGGCGACGACCACGAGCCCCTGGACCACGGGGATGTCCTGCGTGGTCACGGCGTTCTCGACGAGGCGGCCGAAGCCCTGGCGGGAGAACACCGTCTCGACCACGACCGTGCCGCCCAGCAGGTTGCCGACCAGGACGCCGAGCACGGTGACGGTGGGCAGCGACCCGTTGCGCACGACGTGCGCGCCGAGCACCCGGGCCCGTCCGGAGCCCTTGGCGAACGCCGTCTCGACGTAGGGCGCGCCCCAGGCCTCGCGCAGGCCCTGGGAGAGCACCTGCGCGACGACGGCGGCGAGGCCGGTCGCGAGCGTGACCGCGGGCAGCACCAGGGAGGCGAACCCCTCGTTGCCGACCGCCGGGAAGACGAACCAGGTGAACGAGAACAGGTGGAGCAGCACGAGGCCGACCCAGAACCCGGGCACCGCGACGCCGAGCGGGGGCAGCGCGAGCAGCAGGTCGCGCAGCCACGCGGCCCGGGTCCAGGACGCGAGCAGGGCGATCCCCACCCCGGCGACCAGGGCGAGCGCGAGCGCGAGGCCGGCGAGCTTGGCCGTCTCGGGGAACGCGTCCGCGATGAGGCCGGTCACGGGGGCGCCGCTGCTGATGGACGAGCCGAGGTCGCCCGTCAGGGTGCGGCCGAGCAGCGTGAGGTACTGCTGGAGCGGGCCCTGGTCGAACCCGTAGCGCTCGCGCAGCTCGGCGACCCGCGCCGGGTCCACGCGCTCGCCCCCGGCGCCCTGGTCGAGCATGATCGCGACCGGGTCGCTGGGCAGCAGGTACAGGATCAGGTAGGAGAGCGTGAACGCCGCCCACAGGACCGCGACGGCGCCGCCGAGGCGGCGCAGCACGTAGGCGACCATCACTCCTGCTCGATCCAGGCGTCGTGGAACAGCAGGCGGGAGGAGGCGTCGAAGGTGACCCCGTGCACGTCGCCGCGCACCCCGATCGACTGGGACAGCTCGAACAGCGGGACCGCGAGGCCCTCGTCGAGGAGCGCCTCCTGCGCCTCGGCCGCGATCGCGTCGCGGGCGGCCGGGTCGGCCTCGCCGAGCTGCTCGTCGAGCAGCGGGTCCACGACGTCGTCGGGCTCGCGCAGGCTGAGGTTGCGCTGCGCGGTGGAGAACTGGGTGCGCAGGATGTCGGCGTCGGCCCGGGTGACGTTGTAGTAGTAGAAGTCGTAGTCGCCGGAGTCCTGGGCGACGGTCTGCTCGGGGGCCGTGAGCTGGCGGAGCGTGAGGTCGACGCCGACGGCGCGCAGCTGCTGGGCCACCAGCTCCAGCACCGGCCCGCTGCCGGTGAACACCGGGGTGTAGGTCACCTCGATCTCCAGCGGCTCGCCGTCCTTCTCGCGGATGCCGTCCGGGCCGGGGGCCCACCCGGCGTCGTCGAGGATGCGGCCGGCCTCCTCCGGGTCGAAGGCGAGCCGGTCGGACAGGTCGGCGTAGCCCGGCGTGGTGGACGCGAGGATGCCCGTGGCCGGCTCGAACGCGTCGGACAGCACCGTGTCGACCAGCTCCTGGCGGTCGATCGCCAGCAGGAGCGCGCGGCGCACCTCGACGTCGTCCAGGGGCGCGCGGGTCAGGTTGGGCTGGAGCACGAACGGCACGCCCGGGTTGGCGCGGGTCAGCACCGCGCCGCCCGAGCCCTCGACCTGCGGCACGTCCTGCGGCAGCACGTCGCCGACGGCGTCGAACTGGTCGGACGCGAGCCCGCCGGCCCGCACCCCGGACTCCGGGACCACGGAGAACTCGACGCGCTCCAGGTAGGCGTCGCCGTCGTGCTCGGCCGACGCGGGCGCCCAGTCGTAGCCCTCGCGGCGCGTGATCACGGCGCCCTGGTCCTGCGTGTAGCTGTCCAGGACGAACGGCCCCGAGCCGACGACGTCGCCCTGCAGGCGCTCGGCGGGGTCCACCGCCGCCGTCTCCTCGGCCAGGATCGCGAGCGACACCGTCGAGGTGGCCTGCAGGAACTGCGCGTTCGGCGCGTCGAAGACGACGGTCGCGGTCTGCTCGTCGGGCGTCTCGGTCTGCTCGTAGCCCGCGAGGTAGCTCGCCGCGAGCGGCGCGCTCGCCCCGAGGTCGCCCGCGACGGCGTCGAAGCTGGCCTTGACGTCGGCGGAGTCCAGCGCGCTGCCGTCGGAGAACGTCACGCCGTCGCGCAGGTGGAACGTGAACCGGGTCAGGTCGTCGCTGACGTCCCAGCTCTCCGCGAGCCACGGCTGGATCTCGCCGGTCTCGGGGTCCTGGTCCGTGAGCGAGTCGGCGAGCTGCCGCGCCACGTAGATGCTGACGTTCGAGCCGACCTGCTGCGGGTCCACGCCCTGCGGCGCGGCCCCGAGCGCGAACCGGAGCGTGCCGCCCGGCGTCGGCTCGGCGGGCGCGCCGCCCGCGGCGGTGTCGGGTCCGGCGCAGCCGGTCAGGGCGAGCGCGGCGGCCAGGGCCGTGGCGACGGCCGGGGCGGCGGCTGCTGTGGGCGACGTACGGCGGGGATGGTTCGGGACCATGGGGGGGTGTCCTCTCGGGGCACGGCGAGGCGGACCTGCGTGAGGGTGCACGAAGGTCCGTCACCGGGAGTGACGCGGGGGCAGGGTGGGGGTTACGACGGGTGGCGGGCGACGCGAGGTGACGGAGCGCGGGATGTCGGCCCCGGGGCGGGGCGACGACGGACGGCCGCGACGGGCCGGTCAGCAGGGGGGCGCTGCTAGGTCTTACCTGGGTGCGGTCAGCGGCCGGCGGGACAACACTGGCGGGCACGACACAGGGAGCGGGCGTGCGCGATCTGCACCGTGCCGTTCATCGCTCGTGCCATGCCGGTCTCCCTCCGATTCGAATTCCCTATCGGATTGATCGGAATTCGGTATGCGGGAAGTTACGGCCGTCCGCAGGGCATGTCAACGGTGTCCACGAAGGGTCTCGCATCGCGGACGGCGGGCGTGCGCCCCGCACGTCGTCGTGCGGGCGATCGCGCGCCGGGGCTGGTCAGGCCCGGTCAGACGTCGCCGTAGACGCCCTCGAACACGTCCCGGTACGCGGCCGCCAGGCGCAGGCCGTCGTGCCGGGCGGTGTCGTCGCCGCGGCGCACCTGCCGCATGATCACGCGCGCGCCCATCGACGCGGCCGCGGCCTCCAGGGCCGCGACGTCCTCAACGGCGGACGGGTCGGCCAGCACGGCGTCGATCCGCAGGCCGGGCGCGTGCTTGTGCAGGGCCTCCAGGTGGTCGACGGCGGTCAGGCCCGCCGTCTCGCCGTTCTCCGCGGACAGGTTGAGCGTGACGCACCGGCGCGCCTTGGTGACGTGCAGGGCGTCCGCGAGGGCGGGCACCAGCAGGTGGACCAGCACGGACGAGTACCAGGACCCGGGGCCGAGCACCACCCAGTCGGCGTCGAGCACTGCCTGGACGGCCTCCGGGGACGCCGGCGGGTCCGCGGGCAGCAGCCGGAGCTGCTCGATCCGGCCCTCGGTCACGGCGACCTTGCTCTGCCCGATCACGGTCTCCAGGGGTGCCTCCGGCTCGCCGGGCGCCGCGGTGTGCCGCACGTCGGCCTCGACCACGAGCGGCACCGACGCCATCGGCAGCACCCGCCCGCGGGCGCCGAGCAGGCGGCCCACCCAGTCCAGCCCCTCGACCGGGTCGCCGAGCAGCTCCCACAGCGCCACGATGAGCAGGTTGCCCATGGCGTGGTTGTCCAGCTCGCCCGACGACGAGAACCGGTGCTGCAGCATCGCGCTCCACGTGCGGCCCCACTCGGAGTCGTCGCACAGGGCCGCGAGCGCCATCCGCAGGTCACCGGGAGGCAGCACGTCGAGCTCGTCGCGCAGCCGGCCGGACGAGCCGCCGTCGTCGGCCACCGTCACGACGGCGGTGAGGCGGTCCGACATGAGCCGCAGCGCGGACAGGCTGGCGGACAGACCGTGGCCGCCGCCGAGGGCGACGACCGACGGGTTCTTGCTCCACTCCGGGGCGGGGACGTCGGGCACCCCCGGCGCGTGCGGGATCATTCGCGGCCCAGATCACGCGCCGAGACGGAGACGAGCTGCCCGCGGGCGCGCAGGCGCTCCGCGATGGCGTCGGACATGGCGACGGACCGGTGCTTTCCGCCCGTGCATCCCACGGCGATGGTCACGTAACGCTTCTCCTCGTTGAGGTAGCCGGCGAGCACCGGTGCCAGAGCGTCGACGTAGCGGTCCGCGAACTCGACGGCGCCCGGGCGGGCGAGCACGTAGTCGCGTACCGGCTGGTCACGCCCCGTCAGGTGCCGCAGCTCGGTGATCCAGTACGGGTTGGCCAGGAACCGTACGTCCACCACGTGGTCCGCGTCCAGGGGGATGCCGTACTTGAACCCGAAGGAGATCACGTTGATGCGCAGCTGCTCGGTCGCGTCGTGCGCGAGCCAGGCGCGGATCTCCCGGGCGAGGTCGTGCACGGACAGGTCGGAGGTGTCGATCCGCAGGTCGGCGCGCTCGGCCAGCGTCGCGACGACGGAGCGCTCCTCGGCGATGCCGTCCAGGATCCGGCCGTCGCCCTGCAGCGGGTGCGGGCGGCGCACCTGCTCGAAGCGGCGCACCAGCACCTCGTCGCTCGCGTCCAGGAACAGGATGCGGTAGGCGACCTTGGCCTCCGTCATGTGCACGAGCACCTTGTCCAGCTCCGAGAAGAACTGGCGGCCGCGCACGTCCACGACGACGGCGACGCGCTCGATGCTGGACCCCTTGGCCATGAGGTCGACCAGGGGCACCAGCATCATGGGCGGCAGGTTGTCGACCACGTACCAGTCGAGGTCCTCCAGCACGGCGGCGGCCCGGGAGCGGCCGGCGCCGGACATCCCGGTGATCACCAGGACCTGCGGGTCGCTGCGCTCGGGGGTGTGCGTGGCGGCCTCGACCGCGGCGATTCCCTCGGGGGCCGTGGTGGGGGACGGCTCGGTGTTGCTCATGGCACCAAGCATGCCAGCGTCAGGCCTTCAGGGCGGCAACGACGGCCGCGGCCGTCGTGGTCCCCATGCCCCGCACGCTGGCGATCTCCTCGACGCTCGCCGCCCTGAGCCGCTTGACCGACCCGAAGTGGGTGAGCAGCACCTTCTTGCGGGCCGGCCCGAGCCCCGGGACGTCGTCGAGCACGGAGGCCGTCATGCCCTTGCTGCGCCGGCGGCGGTGCTGCGTGATCGCGAACCGGTGCGCCTCGTCGCGGACGCGCTGCAGCAGGTACAGGCCCTCGCTGGAGCGCTGCAGGATGACCGGGTACTCCTCGCCGGGCAGCCACACCTCCTCCAGCCGCTTGGCCAGGCCGCACAGCGCGACGTCGGTGATGCCGAGCTCCTCCAGCGCCTTCTTGGCGGCGGCGACCTGCGGCGGCCCGCCGTCGACCACCACGAGGCTCGGCGGGTAGGCGAACCGGGCCTTCTCCTCCGGGGCGTCCGCGGCGACCTCGCCGCCGGGCAGCGCCCCGGGCAGGGCGCCGGCCGGGTCGTCGGCGTCGCGGTCCTCCCCCGCGGAGATCTCGACGTCGTTGGCCTTGAGCCGGTCGTTGAGGTAACGCTTGAACCGGCGCGTGATGACCTCGTGCATGGCCTGCGTGTCGTCGCGGGCGCCGTCGCCGTCCGACCCGCGGATGCTGAACGAGCGGTACTCGCTCTTGCGGGGCAGCCCGTCCTCGAAGACCACCATGGACGCGGACTGGTAGGTGCCCTGGGTGTGCGAGATGTCGTAGCACTCGATGCGCAGGGGCGCCGACTCCAGGTCGAGCGCCTCCTGGATCTCGCGCAGCGCCTGGCTGCGGGTCGTGAGGTCGCCCGCGCGGCGGGTGCGGTGCAGCACCAGCGCGTGCTCGGCGTTCTTGCGGACGGTCTCCGCGAGCTCCTTCTTGTCGCCGCGCTGCGGCACCCGCACGTCCACGCGCGAGCCGCGCAGGCCGGTGAGCCAGGCGCCCACCTGGTCCAGGTCGGGCGGCAGCACCGGGACGAGCACCTCGCGGGGCACGGCGTCGCGGGCCTCGGGGCCGCTCAGGTCCTGGTCGGACCCGTACACCTGCTGCAGCAGGTGCTCCACGAGCTCGCCGTCGCTGATGTCCTCGACCTTCTCGACCACCCAGCCGCGCTGGCCGCGGATGCGGCCGCCCCGGACGTGGAAGACCTGGACGGCGGCCTCCAGCTCGTCGCCCACCAGCGCGAACACGTCGGCGTCCGTGGCGTCGCCCAGCACCACCGCGTTCTTCTCGGTGGCGCGGCGCAGCGCCTCGATGTCGTCGCGCAGACGGGCGGCCTGCTCGTACTCCATCTCGGCGGCGGCCTCCTGCATGCGCTTGGTCAGCCGGCGCTCGAACTTGGCGGTGTCGCCCGCCATGAAGTCGCAGAAGTCCAGGACCAGCGCGCGGTGGTCGTCCACGCTGATGCGGCCCACGCACGGCGCCGAGCACTTGTCGATGTACCCGAGCAGGCAGGGGCGGCCCGACTGGCCCGCCCGCTTGTAGACGCCCGCGGAGCAGGTGCGGATCGGGAACACCCGCAGCAGCAGGTCGAGGGTCTCCCGGATGGCCCAGGCGTGCCCGTACGGCCCGAAGTACCGGGTGCCCTTGCGCTTGGCCCCGCGCATGACCTGCGCGCGCGGCACCTCCTCGCCGAGGGTCACCGCGAGGTACGGGTACGACTTGTCGTCGCGGTACTTCACGTTGAACCGCGGGTCGTACTGCTGGATCCAGGTGAACTCCAGGGCGAGCGCCTCGACCTCGGTGCCCACCACCGTCCACTCGACCGACGCCGCGGTGGTCACCATCCGCTGCGTGCGCTCGTGCAGGTGCGCCACGTCCTGGAAGTAGTTCGCCAGGCGCTGGCGCAGGTTCTTCGCCTTGCCCACGTAGATGACCCGGCCGTGCTCGTCGCGGAACCGGTAGACACCGGGCGACGTCGGGATCTCTCCCGCCTTGGGTCGATAGGTTGCTGGATCCGCCATGGCACCAACCTATGCGCTGCCACTGACAACGCGGGACGACGACGCGGGCCGGCACCGCGGATGGCGCGGCCTGCGCCGCCGGGGTCAGGCCGGGACGGCTAGCGGCACCGGCGCGACGTGCACCGGGAAGTTGACCGAGCGCGAGATGAAGCACATCGCGTGCGCCTTGTGGTGCAGCGCGGCCACGTGCTCGTCCGTGGCGAGCTCGCCCGCGTCCGCCACCACCCGCGGGTGCAGCGTCACGTCCGTGAAGGCACCCTCGCCCCGCGACTCGACGCGCATGGTGCCCGTCGCCGCGTCCGAGTACTCGCGCACGACCAGGCCCGACTCCGCCGCCAGGTGCAGGAACCACAGCATGTGGCACTGGCTCAGGCTGACGACGAACAGCTCCTCGGGGTTGTACCGGCCCGGGTCGCCCCGGAACGCCGGGTCCGCCGAGCCCAGCAGGGGCGGCTTGTGGGCCAGGTCGATCTCGTGGTCGCGCGAGTACGCGGTGTACGACGACGTACCCGTGTCCCCCGCGCCCGTCCACCGCACCGTCACGGCGTAGTCATGCGTGGCTCCGCTCATGCTGCTCACCCTAGCGGGGCGGGGTGACGAGGGCCACGCCTCGCAGGCGGCTGCTCGGGCCGGGCGCGCGGGCCTGTCAAGCCATGCGGGCCGGTCAGGCCGCCGGGACCTGGCGCACCGTGACCGCGCTCTGCTCCTTCGGCGTGCGCCCGCCCTCGACCCCGACGAGCTCCAGCGCGCCCTCGCCGAACAGGTCCACGCGGTCGCCGACCACGGCGTCCACCGTGGCCCGCCGCCCGTCGTCGGAACGCACCAGGAGGCGCGCCGTCGGCACGCCGTCGCGCGGCCCGGCGACCATGACACCCACGCGCGTGGCGCCGAACCGCGCCTGCGCGCTCTGCCTCACCCGGACCACGGGACCCGCGCCCGGGCCCGTTCCCGTGTCGTCGGCCACGGCAGCCCCTCTCCCTCGTTCGACGGCGGTCACTTCATCGACCCGCCGTAGGTCACGGAGTCGAAGTTGTCATAGAACTCGTCCGCCGACATGGTGATGGTCCCCGGCTTGGTGTTCCCGTCCGAGCCCGTACCGCCGTTCGGGCCCCACGGGTTGACCAGCGTGATCGTCTTGCCGTCCGCCGAGACGCCGTCCACCACGTACACGTGGTTGTTGACGACCTCCTTGTCCGGCGGCGGGTCGCCGAACCAGCCACCGCCGTCCGGGCTGGCGGCCACGACGGGCTCGCCGTTGCCCAGCCGGTCGCGGATCGACTCCAGGCTGGGCGGGTCGTCCCACGGCAGGACGGGATCGAGCGACTCGCTGGACGTGTCCTTGCCCGTCATCATCTCCAGGGCCTTGGACGCGCTGTCGTACTCGATGTCGTCGTACTGGCCGCCCAGGTGCTGGACGGCGGCCTTCTCGTAGATGGAGATCCACGACGGGTCGCCGCTCGGGTCGCCGGCCGCGTTCTCGTACACCTGCGAGTCCACGGTGACCTGCACCGGCTCGCCGTCCTCGTAGAACGTCACCGTGTAGGTGCCGTCGTCGTTGCGCTTGATGTGCTCGCGGATCCACTCCGGGTCCCGCTCGGCGATGGCGCCCGCCGAGGCGAGGAACCAGCAGTCCGCGAGGCTGCCCTGCTCGATCTGGCTCGCGTCGATCGCCTTGTCGTCGAGCGGCACGTTGCCGGCGTCCTCCAGCTTGCCGAGGTCGCCCGCCGCCTTGTCCTTGTCGCCCTGGCCGCCGGACGAGCTCTGGTCCGTTCCCTCCGGGCCGCGGCCGGGACCCGGGCCGGTGACGCCGCCGACGGCGCCGTCGTACGTCTCGCTCGTCCGCTCCTGGGCGTCCGCGTTCGCGATGACGCGGCGGCCCACCTCCGCGAGGCCCAGCGCGACCGCGCGCAGGGCCCCGGAGTGCGTCACGTGCCACTCCTCGAGGAAGCCCTCGTGGTCGGGACCGGACCACGCCGTCTCGGAGACCGCCTGCGTGATCTGGCCGACAGCGGTCTCGAGCACGTCGCTCTGCTGGACCATCGTGTTTCCGAGGGTCCGGAGCGCGCTGATGTCCGCACCGTACATCTCCGACATATCAGGCAACCTCCTCGTCGAGATCACTGTAGAGCACTGCCGCCCGGCGACGCCAGGACGCATGCCCCGGGCAACGCTCCCCGGCAGGCGCGCGACACGCACCTCCGCAGCACGCCGGAGGGCCGGGCCGGACCCCGCGCAGGGGTTCGGTCCGGCCCTCCGGTGCGGGGCCGGCCCCGGCCGCGTCAGCCCGCGACGGCGGCCTTGCGCCGGGACCGGCTGGCCGCGGTCCCGTTCGCCTTGGCGCCCGTCGCCTTGGCCTTGGCGGGCTTGGGCGCCCCGTTGGTCGCCGCGGCGTCCACGGGCGCGTGGCCGTCGAGGATCTCGGCGAGGTACGTCCCGGTGTGGCTCTCCGGGACCTCGGCCACGACCTCTGGCGTGCCCTGCGCCACGACCATGCCGCCGCCGCTGCCGCCCTCCGGACCCATGTCGATGACCCAGTCGGCGCTCTTGATGACGTCCAGGTTGTGCTCGATCACGATGACCGTGTTGCCCTTGTCCGCCAGCGACTGCAGCACGCCGAGCAGCCGGCGCACGTCCTCGAAGTGCAGGCCCGTGGTCGGCTCGTCCAGCACGTAGGCCGAGCGGCCCGACGAGCGCTTCTGCAGCTCCGCCGCCAGCTTGACGCGCTGCGCCTCGCCGCCCGACAGCGTGGGGGCGGGCTGCCCGAGCCGCACGTACCCGAGGCCGACGTCGACCAGCGTGGACAGGTGCCGCGAGATCGCCGGGAACGCCTTGAAGAACTCCGCGGCCTCCTCGATCGGCATGTCGAGCACGTCGGCGACCGTCTTGCCCTTGAAGTGCACCTCGAGGGTCTCGCGGTTGTACCGGGCGCCGTGGCAGACCTCGCACGGCACGTAGACGTCCGGCAGGAAGTTCATCTCGATCTTGATGGTGCCGTCGCCCGCGCACGCCTCGCAGCGCCCACCCTTGACGTTGAACGAGAAGCGGCCCGGCCCGTAACCGCGGACCTTGGCCTCCTCGGTCTCCGCGAAGATCTTGCGGATCCGGTCCCACACGCCCGTGTAGGTGGCGGGGTTGGACCGCGGCGTGCGGCCGATCGGCCCCTGGTCCACGTGGACCACCTTGTCGAGCTGGTCCAGGCCCGTCACGCGCCTGTGCCGGCCGGCCACCCGGCGGGCGCCGTTGAGCTGGTTGGCCATGACCGTGTAGAGGATCGAGTTCACGAGCGTCGACTTGCCCGACCCCGAGACACCCGACACCACGGTCAGCACCCCGAGCGGGAAGGACACGTCGACGTCGCGCAGGTTGTTCTCGTGCGCGCCCACCACCGTGACCTGCCGGTCGGCGTCGACGGGCCGGCGCTGCGCCGGGAGCGGGATCGACCGCCGCCCGGCGAGGTACGCGCCCGTGAGCGAGTCCTGCTGCTCCAGCAGCCCGGCGTAGTCGCCCGAGTGGATGACGACGCCGCCGTGCTCGCCAGCGCCCGGGCCGATGTCGACGATCCAGTCGGCCGCGCGGATCGTGTCCTCGTCGTGCTCGACGACGATCAGCGTGTTGCCCAGGTCCCGCAGCCGGGTGAGCGTGTCGATGAGCCGGCGGTTGTCCCGCTGGTGCAGGCCGATCGACGGCTCGTCCAGCACGTACAGCACGCCGACCAGGCCGGAGCCGATCTGGGTCGCGAGCCGGATGCGCTGCGCCTCGCCGCCCGACAGCGTGCCCGCGGGCCGCTCCAGCGTCAGGTAGTGCAGCCCGACGTCGAGCAGGAAGCCCAGGCGGGCGTGGATCTCCTTGAGGACCTCCGTCGCGATCTGCGCCTCGCGGACGCCGAGCTCGATGCCCTTGAGGAACTCGGCGGCCTCCCCGACGGGCAGGCGGCAGACGTCGGCGATGGACAGGCCGTCCACCTTGACCGCGAGCACCTCGGGCTTGAGCCGGGCGCCGCCGCAGGTCGGGCACGGGACCTCACGCATGTAGGCCTCGTACTTCTCCTTCGACCAGTCCGAGTCGGTCTCGCGGTGGCGCCGCTCCAGGAAGGTCACCGCACCCTCGAAGCCGGTCGAGTACTGCCGCTCGCGGCCCCACCGGTTCTTGTACTTGACGTGCACCTTGTGGTCGCGACCGTGCAGGATCGCCTCCCGCGCCCGGGCCGGCAGGGCGCGCCACGGCACGTCCATGGAGAACTTCATCTCCTCGGCCAGCGCGGAGAGCACCCGCTCGAAGTACTCCGACGACGTCTGCGCCCACGGGGCGACGGCGCCGCCGCGCAGGGTCTGCTCGTCGTCCGGCACGATGAGGTCCGGGTCGACCTCCAGGCGGAAGCCGATGCCGGTGCACTCGGGGCACGCGCCGTAGGGCGCGTTGAACGAGAAGGTCCGCGGCTCGATCTCGTCGAGCGCGAGGGGGTGCTCGTTGGGGCAGGCCCGCTTCTCGGAGAACTTGCGCGTCCGCGTGATGTCGTCGATGTCGGCATCGACCAGCTCGATCATCACGAGGCCGTTCGCCAGGGCGAGCGCGGTCTCCACCGAGTCGGTGAGCCGGCGCTGCACGCCGTCGCGCGCCACGAGCCGGTCCACGACCACCTCGATGTCGTGCTTCAGCTTCTTCTCGAGCGTGGGCGGGTCGGTCAGCTGGACCACCTCGCCGTCGACCCGGGCGCGGGAGAAGCCCTTGGCCTGCAGCTCCTTGAACAGGTCCGCGTACTCGCCCTTGCGGCCGCGCACGACGGGCGCCAGCACCTGGTACCGGGTGTTCTCCGGCAGCTCCAGGATCTGGTCCACGATCTGCTGCGGCGTCTGCGACTGCACCTTCTCACCGCACACCGGGCAGAACTGCGTGCCCGCACGCGCGTAGAGCAGGCGCAGGTAGTCGTACACCTCGGTGATGGTGCCGACGGTGGACCGCGGGTTGCGGTTGGTGGACTTCTGGTCGATCGACACCGCGGGCGACAGACCCTCGATGAAGTCGACGTCGGGCTTGTCCATCTGGCCCAGGAACTGCCGCGCGTAGGCGGACAGGGACTCGACGTACCGGCGCTGACCCTCGGCGAAGATCGTGTCGAACGCGAGCGACGACTTGCCCGAGCCGGAGAGCCCCGTGAAGACGATGAGCCGGTCCCTGGGGAGGTCCAGATCGACGTTCTTGAGGTTGTGCTCACGGGCACCGGAGACGACGAGACGATTGCTCACAGAGGCATCCTAGGGCGGACCACTGACATTCGCACGGGTGTTCTACGAATCGGGCTGGGAGACTCGTCACACCCGCACGGTTCAGCGGATCGCGCGCCCGTCGACGGCGCCGGACCGGCGCACGCGAGCCTGCAGGTCCAGCGCCCGCAGGAGGTCCTGCTCGTGGGCGTAGGAGCCGTCGACGAGCCGGCGGCGGACGTTCACGACCTCCTGCGCGTACTCGGCCGCCGTGTCGGACCTCCCGAGGTCGACGTGCACCGCGACGAGGTTGCTCAGCGCGGCCGCCAGGCCCGGCAGGTGCACCTCGGGGCTGCGCCCGGCGAGCTCCCGGCGCAGGCGCACGGCCTCCGTCGTCGGCTCCACGCCTTCCTCGGGGCGGCCCGCGTCGAGGAGCGCCGCGCCGAGGTTGAGCAGGGCGTCGGCCAGGGGCGGCTCGAACCGGCCGGCGTCCTCCTCGGCGAGCTGCCGCAGCAGCCCCACCGCCTCCTGGGTGGGCGTCACGGCGTCGGCCGGGCGGCCGAGCTCGGCGTAGAGCACGCCCAGGTTGGAGAGCGAGTGCGCCAGGTGGTCCTCGCCGGGCTGGCCGTCCTTGGCCAGGGCCCGCCGGATCGCGACCGCCTCCCGCTCCAGCGGCAGGGCCTCCTCCGGCTCGCCGGCCCGGGAGTGCGTGACCGCGAGGTTGGACAGGGACGCCGCGAGCATCCGCCGGTACCGCGCCGGGTGCTCCCGGGCGAGCCGGCGGCGCAGCAGCACCGCCTCCCGCTCCAGCGAGATCGCCTCCTCGAGGTCCCCGAGCCGGGAGCGCACCGCCCCGAGCGACGCGAGGCTGTAGGCGAGCGTCCAGGTGTGCGCCGCCGCGTTCTCACGGACCAGCTCGCGCCGCACGGCGACGGCCTCGTCGAGCGGCTCGACCGCCTCGCGGTCCCGGCCCAGCGCGGCGTAGGTGTTGGCCAGGTTCGTCAGCGCGAACCCGAGCTCGTTGCGGTGCCGCTTCGGGGCCTGCCGGACCATCTCCCGGCTCAGCGCCACCGCCTCCCGCGCGAACGGCAGGGCCTCCTGCGGGCGGCTCTCGGTGAGCACCACCGAGCGGTTGGACAGCGCCGTGGTCAGGAACACGGACCACTGCCGCGGGTCGCGCTCCACCAGGGTCCGCAGGATCGGGAGCAGCTCGGCGAAGGCCTCGTCCTCCGCCCGGGGCGCGCCGGCGTCGTTGAGCACCACGCCCAGGCTGATCAGGACGCGGGCCAGCTCGGCCTCGCACCAGGCCCGGTCGCGCTCGGGAGCCGCCCGGCACAGCTCGACCGCCTCCTGGTGGGCGGCCAGCGACTCCCGGCTGAGCCCGGACCGCCAGCGCGCGCTGCCCAGGGCGTTGATCGCCGAGACCAGCGCGGTGCGGTACCGGTCCGGGTCGCCGGCGGCGATCTTGCGCCAGGCCTCGACCGCCGAGCCCAGCACCTCCAGCGCCTCCGTCAGCCGCGCCACGTCCCGCAGCGCGGTCCCGAGGTCGACCAGCGCCTCCACGCGGCCCACGGCGTCCTTCGCGACCGCGACGGCCCGTTCGCCCCGGTACACGTCGTCGGGCGAGGCGTCGACGACGGACCGCTGCTTGAGCAGGAACGCGGTCCGCAGCGCGCGCGGGTCGTCGCCGTAGGAGTCGGCGGCCCGGCGCAGGAGCTCGCCCGCCAGCGCGGTCGCCTCCGGCGCCTCGGACAGCTCGACCTCCAGCCGCCGGGCGACCCGCACCACCCGTAGCGCGGCCTTGCGGGACAGCCCCCACGTGCACGACCCGACCAGGGAGACCGACCGGCCGAGCCGGTCGGTGACCAGCAGGTCGCCGAGGCGGTCGGGCCCGGCGGCGCTCGGTCCGAGCTCCGCGGTGGCGGTCGGCAGCCCGAGCAGCCAGCGCGCGCCCGCGCGCGCCGGCACGCCCGGCACCACGCGGCGCAGCACGTCGCGCGCGGCCGCGGTGTCGTCGGCCCCGAGCAGGCAGGCCGCCGCGACGACGTCCTGGACCTCGTCGAGGCTCAGCTCCAGCCCGGCCTCCTGCGCCGACGCCGCCCACGAGACGGCGGCCACGTCCAGGAGGCCCCGCAACGGGTTCGGCTCGTGGGCCGGGACCGGCACGCCGGCCACGGTCAGGGCGGCGAGCGCCGCGGCCGCGTGCAGGTCGACCACGCGGGTGCCGTGGTCCGGCTCGTCCGCGGACAGGTCGCCGAGCGCGGGGGCCGCCACGCCGAGGTGCGCGGCGTACGCGGCGACCGCGGCCTCCAGCACCATGACGTCCGTCAGGTCGGGGGCGAGCGAGACGTCCAGGGCCGTCTGCGTGGCGTCGCCCGGTCCGAGCTGCGTCCACAGGGTCGAGCCCCAGCGCAGCCGGCGCAGCCACTCCCCCGCGACGCGGGCGAGCATGAGCACCCGGGTGCGGCCGCGGGCGGGGCGGGCCAGGGCGTCGAGCATCGCGCCGAGGCCGCGCCGTGCCGCCGCGTCGTCGACGACGAACAGCACGTCGCCCGCGGGACGGGCGCGGACCGTGGCGGCCTCCTTGCCGCGCGGCACCCGGACGACGGTCCAGCCGGACCCGCCCAGCCGGTCGCCGAGCTCGCCCGCGAGCCGGGTCTTGCCGAAACCGGCGGGGGCGACGACGAGGCGCAGGCTGACCGGCACGTCCGCCTCGGCCCAGGAACGGAGCTCGCCGAGCTCCCGCTCGCGGCCCAGGAACGGGACGACGGCGCGGGCCGGGTCGAGCAGCACGGCCGGCCACCGGGCGTCGTCGTGCGGGACGTACTCGGCCGCAGCCGGGAGCGGGCCGCGGCCCACCGCCGTACGGGCGGTCCGGACCGCGGCAGCCAGCCTGGTCGAGACGTCCGGGACCACCACGAGGCCCAAGTCAACCGGACGAACGTCCAACACTCAAGAGGTAGCTGACGACTCATTCACCCCGGTAACAAAGCGGGTTCCGACAGATCAGCGCTACTCCGACAATGCGGGCAAAAGTTGCATACCGCCTTCGATCGCGACATCCTTCCCTCGGCCGGGTGAGAATCCGGCCGATCCACGACCGCACGGACGAAAGGCAGGCACGTGAGCCTGAACCTGAACAAGCTCGTCGACAAGGCCTACAAGGACCAGAGCATCGCCGCGATCCTCGCGGCGCCGCCGTCGGCGCTGCTGGGCCTCACGCCCAAGCACGACGAGATGCTCGCCGAGCTCAAGATCAAGACGGTCGCGGACCTGGGCAACTGGCAGCACGCCGTGCACGCCCAGGCGCTCGTGACCCTCGCGGACGCCGAGGTGCCCGCGATCGCCGGCGACAAGTAGCACCGCCGCACCGGTCACGCACGAGGGCGCCCGTCCACCACCCGGTGGGCGGGCGCCCTCGCGCGTCAGGCCTCAGAGCCCGAACCGCTCCACGTCCCGCATCTTGTTGGTGACGTCCAGCGCCGCGACCTTGTAGGCCTCGGCGAGCGTCGGGTAGTTGAAGACCGTGTCGACCAGGTGGTCCACCGTGCCGCCCGTGGTCATGATCGCCTGGCCGATGTGGATGATCTCCGTGGCGCCCGTCCCGAACACGTGCACGCCCAGCACCTTGCGGTCCTCGGTGGAGACGAGCAGCTTGAGCATCCCGTAGGAGTCGCCCACGATCTGCCCGCGCGCGAGCTCGCGGTACCGCGCGACCCCCACCTCGTACGGCACGCCCGCGGTGGTGAGCTGGTCCTCGGTGTCCCCGCAGTAGGAGATCTCCGGGATCGTGTAGATCCCGATGGGCTGCAGCTCCAGCACGGACGAGACCGGCTCGCCGAACGCGTGGTACGCCGCCAGCCGCCCCTGCTCCTGCGAGGTCGCCGCGAGCGCCGGGAAGCCGATGACGTCGCCGACGGCGTAGATGTGCTCGACGTCGGTGCGGAACTGCTTGTCGACCTGGAGGCGGCCGCGCCTGTCCGCCTCCAGGCCGGCGGCCGCGAGGTCGAGCCCGTCGGTGGACCCCTGCCGGCCGGCGGAGTACAGGACGCAGTCGGCGGGGATCCGCTTGCCGGAGGCGAGCGTGGTGATGGTGCCGGTCTCCCCCGCGGTGACGGACTCGACCTTCTCCCCCAGCCGGAACGTCACCGACAGGTCGCGGAGCTGGAACTTGAGGGCCTCGACCACCTCGGAGTCGCAGAAGTCGAGGATCTTGTCGCGCGCCTCGACGACGGTGACCCGCGTGCCGAGCGCGGCGAAGAGGGAGGCGTACTCGATGCCGATCACGCCGGCGCCGACCACGACCATGGTGCGGGGCACCTGGCTGACGTCGAGGATGCCGTCGGAGTCGACCACGCGGACGCCGTCGAACGCGATGTTGGCGGGCCGGGCGGGCGCGGTGCCGACCGCGACGACCACCTTGTCGGCGGTCAGCCGGCGCACGACGTCGCCCTCGGCGTCGGCCACCTCGAGGTCGTGCGGGCCGGTGAACCGGGCGCTGCCGACGACGGTCTCGACGTCGTTGCGGGCGAGCTGGTTGCGCACCACCTCGATCTCCCGCCCGATGACGTGCTGCAGCCGGGCCAGCAGGTCCGGGACGGTGATGTGCTCCTTGACCCGGTAGCTGGAGCCGTAGACGTCGCGCATCTGCAGGCCCGTCAGGTACAGCACCGCCTCGCGCAGGGTCTTGGACGGGATCGTGCCGGTGTGCAGGCTCACGCCGCCGACCTGGTCGCGCCGTTCCACCACCGCCACGCGTCTGCCGAGCTTGGCCGCACCGATCGCGGCCTTCTGACCGCCGGGTCCGGAGCCGATCACGACGAGGTCGAAGTGGTTCTCACGTGCGTCCATGCTCAGAGTGTGGGGCGCGCGCGGGTGCAGGGCGAGCGTCTTCATCAAGAATTAACCGGCCGACCCGGGCGGATGGCAGGCTGCCCCCATGAGCACCTACGCCGTGAGCTACACCTACACCGACGACGTCGCGACCCGCGACGAGGTCCGCCCCGACCACCGCGCCTTCCTGCGCGCCCTCAACGCGGACGGCGTCGTGCGCGCCTCGGGCCCGGTCGACGGCGGGGTCGGCGCCCTGCTGATCCTCGAGGCGGAGTCGGCCGACGCGGCGCTGGCGATCCTGGACGAGGACCCGTTCGCGCTGCGCGGGCTGGTCGCCGAGCGCGGCGTGCGGCAGTGGGACGTGGTGATCGGCGGACTGGCCGGTTAGCCCCCGGCAAATTCACCCTATACCCATCCATACAGAGGTTTTTACTTAATAGTCACGTTTCGAGCATGGCGTGGCGCGCTTCGTGGTGCACATGATGCCTGTTCGAACACTGCTGACTAGGTTCGGGGAGGCACTGCATGACCTCTGTCGACGGTACAACGGTGGGATACGGCCAGATCGGCCCGCGCATCTGCGTGACGCCGCCCTACTACGCACTCAGCGAGCTGACGAGCCCGGAGCCCGGGCTCACCAGCGCACGGGTCCCGGTCCAGTCGCCGACGGGACGGCAGGCCACGCCGGTCAACATCGCGGAGGCCGGCCGGCACCTCGCCATCCTCGGCCTGTGCGCGGCGGCCACGACCAACCCGAGCACCAGGCGGCACTACTACCTCGCGCACCGCGGCATCGGCCGGATGTTTCCGGCCACCGACGGCGCCCTGACCGCGCTCACCGGGACCGCGAGCGCGCAGATGACGGGCCGGCACCGTGCCGAGGCCCGGACCGAGCTGCGCGACTCCCACGGCAACCTCGTGGCGCAGATGGACGTCGAGTACCTCGTCATGTCCGTACCGGTCTTCCGCCGCATGATGGGGCCGGCCAGGGCCCCTGACGCGGCGGAGCCGGCCAACCCCTACGCCCTGCCCGCCCCGCTCGTCGACGTCGCCACCGACGCCCGGAACGCGGCGGCCAAGCTGGCGGTCGAGGCGTCGATGTGCCGGGGACACTTCGACAGCTATCCGGCGCTGCCCGTGTCGGTGGCCGGCTACGCCGCGTTCGCGCTCTTCGACCACGTGCTGGAGGCGGCCGCCGGCCCCGACTCCCGCTGGCTGCCGGGGCTCTTCCGGCTGCGGGCGGACAACCTGGCGGCGGCCGGCGAGCTCTGCACGGTGGACGTCGAGCCCTCGGCCCCGGCCGAGCCCGCCGTCCACGACCAGGCCTTCACCGGGACCATCCGCTCCGGGGACCGGGAGATCTTCTCGATCGAGGTCGACTACACGGTGGTCTGACCGGCGCCGACAGCACGCAGGCCGGGGGGGGAGGACCCCCCGGGAGGCCGGCACCCTGCTCCGCTTTCCCCCTGCTCGCCGCCCCCCTCCC
>NZ_JBHWLR010000020.1:2269-76981 GCF_042731755.1 Promicromonospora sp. NPDC059942 | reverse complement strand
CGCCGGGCCCGCCCGGCGCGCGCGTCGTGACGCCGGGGCCGCCTCCCGGCGCCGGGTCCGTGGCCGACCAGCACGAGCGCATGCTCACCTACCGCAAGACGCTGCTGGAGCAGCGGGCACAGCAGCGCGCGGCTACGGTCGAGGGGATCACCGCCGTCCTGGCGCCGGACGCGCACCGCCTGCGGGTCCCCGTCGAGGTGGCGATCTCGCTGGTCGAGTCCGCCATCGCGGGCGCGCACCTGCGGATCGACCACCTGCAGCCCGCGGTGCCGGCCGACGTGCTGGCCGACGCCCTCGTGAACGGCCTCGCCGGCCCCCCGAAATTGCCTGGCCCCGACACCGTGGAGGGTGCAGCCTCCACTGCGGGAGCCGGTGCACCAGGTTCTTCAACCCCCAGCCCTGAAGGGAACTCTTGATGCTCGTCACGCTCGCCCGGAGATATCTGGGCCCGTACCGCTGGGCGGTGGTCGCGGTGCTCGTCCTGCAGCTGGTGCAGACGCTCGCGGCCCTGTACCTGCCCAGCCTCAACGCCGACATCATCGACCGCGGCGTGGTGCGCGGCGACATCGGCTACATCTGGAGCACGGGCGGCTGGATGCTGGTCGTGTCGCTGGGCCAGGTCGTCGCCTCGGTGATCGCCGTCTACTTCGGCGCGCAGGTCGCCACGGCGTTCGGCCGTGACCTGCGGCGCGACGTGTTCCACTCCGTGCAGACCTACTCGGCGCGCGAGATGGCGCAGTTCGGGGCGCCGACCCTGATCACGCGCAGCACCAACGACGTGCAGCAGGTCCAGATGACCGTGCTGATGACGTTCACCATCATGGTGATGGCGCCGATCATGCTGGTCGGCGGCGTCATCCTGGCGCTGTCCGAGAACGTCACGCTGTCCGCGCTGCTCGTCGTCATCGTGCCGGTGCTGGCCGCCACGGCCGGCGTCATCGTCTGGCGCATGGTGCCGCACTTCCGGCGCATGCAGAAGCGGATCGACGCCATCAACTCCGTGCTGCGCGAGCAGATCACGGGCCTGCGCGTGGTCCGGGCGTTCGTGCGCGAGCGCCGCGAGTCCCAGCGCTTCGGCGTGGTGAACGAGGAGCTGTTCGACACCTCGCTGCGCGCCGGCCGCCTGATGGCGCTGACGTTCCCGGTGGTCATGCTCATCATGAACCTGTCGTCCGTGGCCGTGCTGTGGTTCGGCGCGCACCTCATCGAGGACGGGAGCATGCAGATCGGCTCCCTGACGGCGTTCCTGAGCTACCTCATGTACATCCTCATGGCCGTGATGATGTCCACGATGATCTTCATGATGATCCCGCGCGCCGCGGTCGCGGCGGAGCGGATCGGGGAGGTCCTGGACACCGAGCCGTCCGTCGTCGACCCGGAGCACCCGGTCGCCCTGCCCGGCCTGCGGGTCGTGGAGGACGGTTCGCCGGACAGCAACGGTTCGCCGGGGAGCAACGGTTCGCCCGACGGCGCCGGCGCGGGTCCGCGCGGCCGCGTCACCTTCGAGGGTGTCGAGTTCGGGTACCCGGGCGCCGAGGAGCCCGTGCTGCACGACCTGACGTTCACGGCCGAGCCGGGCCAGATCACGGCGATCATCGGCTCGACCGGCTCCGGCAAGTCGACCCTGCTCAACCTGGTGCCGCGCCTCTTCGACGCCACCGGCGGCACGGTCCGGGTGGACGACGTCGACGTGCGGGACCTCCTGCAGCGCGACCTCGGCTCGCTCATGGGCCTGGTGCCGCAGAAGGCGTTCCTGTTCACCGGGACCGTCGCTGACAACCTCCGGTACGGCAAGCCCGACGCCACCGAGGACGAGATGTGGGCGGCCCTCGAGGTGGCGCAGGCGCGCGACTTCGTCGAGGCGCTGCCGGACGGCCTGGAGTCCGTCGTGGCGCAGGGCGGCTCGACGTTCTCCGGCGGGCAGCGGCAACGCCTCGCCATCGCGCGGGCGGTGATCCGCAAGCCCCGCATCTACCTGTTCGACGACAGCTTCTCCGCCCTCGACTACGCGACCGACGCCCGGCTGCGGGCGGCCCTGCGGCCGCAGACCGCGGACGCGACGGTGATCGTCGTCGCGCAGCGCGTGGCGACCATCCGCGACGCCGAGCAGATCCTGGTGCTCGACCACGGCCGGATCGTCGGCCGCGGCACGCACGCGCAGCTGCTGGCGGACAACCCGACGTACCAGGAGATCGTGACGTCCCAGATGAGTTTGGAGGAGGCCGCATGATCAACGATGGCGAAGCCCTGATCATGCGGGCCGACCGGGTGCGGGTGTCCCGCAAGGTAGAGGAGGAGGCGGCGTGAGCAACGAGGAGAAGCAGTCCCAGGGGGAGAGCACGACGGCGACGCCGCCCCGCGGCCCCGGCGGTCCCGGGCGTGGCCCCGGCGGGGGCGGGCCGATGGGCATGGGCATGGGTATGCCCGTGCAGAAGCCGATGGACTTCAAGGGTTCGCTGCGCCGGTTCGCCGGCATGCTGCGCCCCGAGCGCCTGAACGTCGTGGTGCTCATGGTGCTCGGCATCGGCTCGGTGGCCCTGACCGTGCTCGGGCCCAAGCTGCTCGGCAACGCGACCAACGTGATCTTCGCGGGCGTCGTGGGCGCGCAGCTCCCCGCCGGGGAGACGATCGAGCAGGCCGAGGCCGGCCTGCGCGCGGCGGGCCAGGACCAGATGGCCGACCTGCTGAAGGGCGTGGTGGGGGTGGTGCCCGGCCAGGGCATCGACTTCACGCTGCTCATGCAGACCCTGGGCTGGGTCGTCGCGGCGTACGTCGGGGCGTTCCTGTTCGGCTGGCTCCAGTCGCGCATCACCGCCGGCGTCGTGCAGCGCACGATGCGGGACCTGCGCGACCAGGTGGAGGCGAAGCTGCACCGCATCCCGCTCTCCTACGTGGACGCCAAGCAGCGCGGCGAGATCCTCTCGCGCGTCACCAACGACATCGACAACGTGGCGCAGACCACCACGCAGACCCTCGCGCAGCTCGTCACCGCCGTCCTGACGGTGATCGGCGTGCTCGGCATGATGTTCTGGATCTCGCCGGTCCTGGCGCTCGTGGCGCTCGTGACGGTGCCGCTGTCCGTGACCCTCACGGCGCAGATCGCCAAGCGCAGCCAGCCGCAGTTCGTGGAGCAGTGGGCGGCCACGGGGCGCCTGAACGCGCACATCGAGGAGTCGTTCACCGGGCACGCGCTCGTGAAGGTCTACGGGCACCAGGAGTCCACGGCCGAGGCGTTCGCCGAGGAGAACCGCGCGCTGTACTCGTCCAGCTTCAAGGCGCAGTTCATCTCGGGCACGATCCAGCCGGCGATGGGCTTCCTGGCGAACCTGAACTACGTGATCGTCGCGGTGATCGGCGGCCTGCGCGTCGCCTCGGGCACGCTGTCGCTGGGTGACGTGCAGGCGTTCATCCAGTACTCGCGCCAGTTCACGCAGCCGCTCACGCAGGTGGCCTCCATGATGAACCTGCTGCAGTCCGGCGTGGCCTCCGCCGAGCGGGTGTTCGACCTGCTGGACGCGCCGGAGCAGTCCGCGGACCCGGAGCGGTCGCAGAAGGTGGAGCCGGTGCGCGGCCGGGTCGCGTTCGAGGACGTCACGTTCTCGTACACGCCCGAGCAGCCCCTGATCACCGGGCTGAACCTGGTCGCGGAGCCGGGCCAGACCATCGCCATCGTCGGCCCCACGGGCGCCGGCAAGACGACGCTGGTCAACCTCCTCATGCGGTTCTACGAGGTGGACGGCGGGCGCATCACCCTGGACGGCGTGGACACGCGCGACATGTCGCGCGACGACCTGCGCTCGTCGGTCGGGATGGTGCTCCAGGACACCTGGCTGTTCAAGGGCAGCATCGAGGAGAACCTCCGGTACGGCGTGCCCGACGGCGTCACGGTGGACGAGGACGAGTTCCTCGCCGCCACCCGGGCCACCCACGTGGACCCGTTCGTGCGTACGCTGCCGGACGGCTACGACACCGTCGTGGACGAGGAGGGCTCGTCGGTCTCGGCGGGCGAGAAGCAGCTCCTCACGCTCGCGCGGGCATTCCTGGCGGACCCTGCGATCCTCGTGCTCGACGAGGCGACGTCGTCCGTGGACACCCGCACCGAGGTGCTGGTGCAGGAGGCCATGAACCGGCTGCGCAAGGACCGGACGTCGTTCGTCATCGCGCACCGCCTGTCCACGATCCGCGACGCCGACGTGATCCTCGTGATGGAGCACGGCGACATCGTGGAGCAGGGCTCGCACGACGACCTGCTCGCCGCGAACGGCGCGTACGCGCGCCTGTACGCGAGCCAGTTCGCGGCCCCGGTCGTGGAGGAGCCGGCGGCGACGTAGTGCGCACGCGGCGGCCTCGGCCGCCACGAAGGACCATGCAGCTGCTGCCAGGACCCACCACGTCCTGGCAGCAGCTGCATGGACCTTTTTGTCAGGCTCGGTCCGACTTTGTCAGGCTCGGTCCGGCCAGGTCAGGAAGCGGCCACCGCGTGGGGGTCGGTCCCGTTGAGCGTGGCGACCACCTGGTCGTAGTCGCCGCGGACCTCGCCGTAGCGGAGGAACTTGACCCGCTCCACCTGGATCTCGTGCGCGTCGGGCCGGCTCTCCAGCAGCGCGAGGGCCTCGTCGACGAACTCGTCCAGCGGCATGGCCAGCGGGTTGGTGTCCTGCCCGGGCATCAGCTCGGTCTGCACGGACGGCGGCACCAGCTCCACCACGGACACGCTCGTGCCCGCGAGCTGCAGGCGGATGCTCTCCGAGAGCATGTGGACCGCCGCCTTGGACGCGTTGTACGACGGCGTGACGCCGAGCGGCGTGAAGGCGAGGCCCGACGACACGGTGAGGATCGTCGCGTCGGGGCGGCTCTGCAGGTGCTCGGTGAACGCGGCGATCAGCCGGATCGGGCCGAGCACGTTGGTGGTGACGACGGCCTCGGCGTCGGCGAGGAAGCCCGGGGTGCGCCAGTCCTCGGCGCGCATGATCCCGGCCATCGGGACCAGCACGTTGACGGCGGGGAACCGCTCGATCACCTCGGCGGACGCGGACGCGATCGAGGCGGGGTCGCTGGTGTCGACGCGCACGGTGCCGAAGTCGTGCTCCGCGGCGAGGGCGTCCAGCGCCGTCGTGTCGCGGCCGCCGACGATCACGGTGTTGCCCCGGGCCTGGAGGCGGACCGCGAGGGCGAGGCCGATGCCGCGCGTGCCGCCGGGGATGAAGACGGTGTTTCCGTAGGTGTTCATGGCTCCACCGTGCGGCCCCGGCGCCGACGGCGGGAGAGACCCGGTGAACCAGGGACCGGCGGTCCCTGGTTCACCCGGCGGGCGCGGCGCACGATGGGGGCATGAACCGCGCAGCCCTCGCCGACTTCCTCCGCCGACGCCGCGAGGCGCTACGCCCGTCCGACGTCGGCCTCGTGCCCGGGCCCCGCCGTCGCGCGCCCGGGCTGCGCCGCGAGGAGGTCGCCGCCCTGACCGGGATGTCGGTCGACTACTACGCGCGGCTGGAGCAGCAGCGCGGGCCGCAGCCGTCCGAGCAGATGCTCGCCGCGCTCGCCCGGTCCCTGCGCCTGACCGCCGACGAGCGCGACTACCTGTTCCGTCTCGCCGGGCACGGCGTGCCGCGGCGCACGCCGGCCGACTCCCACGTGGCACCCGCCCTGCTCCGGGTGCTCGACCGCCTGGAGGACGCCCCGGCGCTGATCATCTCGGGCCTGGGCGAGACGCTCGTGCAGAACCGCCTCGCCGAGGCGGTCTTCGGCCCGGCGCCCACGACCGGCCTGGCGCGCAGCTCCGTCTACCGGTGGTTCACCGACCCCGCGTCCCGGGACGTCTACCCGCCCGAGGACCACGACCGGCAGGCCCGGAGCCAGGTCGCCTCCCTGCGGGCGGCCCACGCGGCGGCCGGGCCCGGCTCGCGTGCCGACGAGATGCTGCGCGTCCTGCTGCGGGAGAGCCCGGAGTTCGTGCGGCTCTGGGAGCTGCACGAGGTGTCCCGCCGGTTCGAGGACCACAAGACGCTGGTGCACCCCGAGGTGGGCCGCATCGACGTGGACTGCCAGGCGCTGTTCACCGAGGACCAGTCCCAGGCCCTCCTGGTGCTCACCCCCGCGCCGGGCAGCGCGGCCGAGGAGAAGATCCGCCTGCTCGCGGTGCTGGGGCACGAGACGTTCGCGTAGGTGCGAGGATCGCCTGGTGCACGACGACGAACGCTGCCCCTGCCTCTCCGGCGACACCTACGGCGCCTGCTGCGGGCGCTACCACTCCGGCGCCGCGGCCGCCCCGACGGCCGAGGCGCTGATGCGCTCCCGCTACTCCGCGTTCGCGGTGGGGGACGGCGCCTACCTGCTGGCCACGTGGGCGCCGGACACCCGGCCCGACGACGCCGGGGTGGGGGACGAGCAGTGGCGCCGCCTCGACATCCACCGCACGGAGCGCGGCGGCCCGTTCGACACCACCGGCCTCGTGGAGTTCACCGCCTTCTACCGCTCCCCGGTCACGGGCGTGCGGGGCAGCCTGCACGAGACCAGCCGCTTCGTCCGCGAGGACGGCCGCTGGTTCTACGTCGACGGCGCCCGCGAGGCCCACACGGGCTAGGCCCCGCGACGTCGGTGCCTGGGCCGCCGGACCCTGTGCCGGCCGGCCGATCGTCGGCCGGGGACCGCCGGCGTCGCCGTAGCCCGGGCGAGGGTGGCCGGGTGGGCCGGACTCCGTTCACCAGGGACCCGGCAAGTTCGGCCTGGCCGGATAGTCCGGCAGGGCTGGCATAGCAGGGTCGCAGCCGATCGAAATCCGGGTCACCCGGCCACCCCCGCATTGGTGGTGTCCACCTGCCGGGGCGTCGACGCCCGGCAGGGTGCAGCGACCGGCCGCACCGAGGAGGCCGGTCAGATCCAGCCCTCCTCCCACGCGCGGTGGGCCGCCGCGTGTCGGGTCGCGACGCCGAGCTTGGCCATCGCCGAGGACAGGTAGTTGCGCACCGTGCCGGGTGCGAGGTGCACGGCGGACGCGATCTCGGACACCTGCGCGCCGGCCCGCGCCGCCCGCAGCACCTCCAGCTCCCGGTCCGTCAGCGGGCACTCGTTCTCCGTGAGCGCGGACGCCGCGATCTCGGGGTCCACGTACCGGTGCCCGACGGCGACGTCGCGCACGATCTGCGCGAGCCGCGCCGCGGGCGTCGACTTGGGGACGAAACCGCTCACCCCGGCGGCCAGCGCCCGGCGCAGGACGGCGGGGCGGGCGTGCCGCGTGACGATGATGATGCGGGGCGGTGTGCCGTCGGCGCCGGCCAGGATCTGCCCGGCGGCGTGCAGCCCGTCGGTGGGCGGCATCTCCAGGTCGAGCACCGCGACGTCGGGCCGGTGCTGCCCCGCGAGCCGGACCGCCTGGGTGGTGGTGGCTGCCTCGGCCACGACGTGCAGGTCCTCCTCGAGGTCGAGAAGGGCGCACAGCGCCCCGCGCAGCAGCTCCTCGTCGTCGGCCAGCAGCAGGCGGATCATCCGGTCACCGTCGCCGTGACCACGAACCGGTCCTCGTCGCTGACCCAGGACAGGCGCCCGCCGACGGCGTCGAGGCGCTCCGCGAGGGAGGCCAGCCCGGTCCCGTCGCCCGTCGTGCCGACCGCGCCGGCGGAACCGGCCTCCGCCGAGCCGTTGCCCGACGCCGCCGGCCGCGCGCCGTCGTTGTCGATCACGAGGCGCGCGCCGGCGTCGTCCGGGACCAGGACGATTGCCGCGCGCGTGGCGCTGCTGTGCCGCAGCACGTTGGTGGTGGCCTCGCGGACCACGAGGCCCAGCAGGCTGCGCGGCGCCTGGGGAAGGGCGGCGGCGAGGCCCGCGTCGACGTCGGCGCGGACCTCGACGCCCGCCGCGGCCAGGACCCTGGACGCGTTGGCGATCTCGGCGTCGAGCGTGGTGCGCCGGTAGCCCTGCACCAGGGCACGGGTCTCGCGCAGGGCGTCCCCGGCGAGCTGCTGCACCTCCCGCATCTGCTCCGCGGCGCGCGCCGGGTCGGCCTCCGCCAGGCGCGCGGCGAGCTCGCTCTTCAGGGCGATCACCTGGAGGTGGTGCCCCTGGATGTCGTGCAGGTCGGCGGCGAACCGCAGGCGCTCGTCCGCCACGGCGAGCTGTCCGGCGAGCCGCCGGGCGTCGTCGAGCCGCGTGGCCACCTGCCAGCCGTGGAGCATGCCGAGCATGGCCGGGCCGAACGCCACGACCATGAGGGTCGGCATCCACACCGCGTGCGCCACGTTGGGCTCGCCCGTGGCCAACGCCGTGACCAGGCCGATCGCGGGCAGGACGACCAGCGCGATGCCCAGCGCCTGCCACGCCCGGCGCGGCGGCAGGAACATGACGAGCACCGCGATCGTGGCGGCGGGCGCGATGGACCAGATCCCGAAGTTGCCGACGGCGAGCGGCACCGCTGCGGCAACCACTGCGGCGCCGATGGCGGTGACCAGCCAGCCGGCCGACGGCGCCCGGTCCCGCATCCGCTGCCCCAGCAGCACGCCGCACGCGACGATCGTGGTCGCCGTGGACAGGCCGGTCAGGGCGCGCAGCCCGGCGGGTACGTCGGGGTCCAGCACCCAGTCGCCGACGGCGAAGCCCAGCACGCACGCCACGGTGCCCGCCAGCCCCCACCAGACGTTGCGGCGGAAGCTCGCGAGTCCGCTGCCGCCGTCGTCCGCGACGGCCGGGCCGGTGCTCATGACGCCATCCTGCCAGCGCCGACGCGGGTCCGGGGCGTGCCGCGGCGCCTTGATGACATCTGTCATACGGGCTCGTGACAAGTGCCCGCGCCCGGGTGCGGTCCGGCACTACTGGCGCCCCGCGCCGCGCGACAGCGTGGAGAACAGCGCGGCGAGGAACGCCGCCCGGAGCGAGGAGACGGCGAGATGACGGAGACGACAGGCCGGGTCACGGCGGGAACGGCCGGCACGGCGGCGGCCTCGATGACGGTGGCGGTCCGGGGAGACGGCACGGGGGACACCGCGTCGCCCACGGCGACCCACGCGGCGGCCCACGGAGCCGCCCGCGCCCACGTGGCCCACGACACCGCACCGGTGTCCCGGGCCCGCGTGGTCGGCCGGTTCCTGGCGCACCTGGCCGAGATGGTCGTGGTGATGGTGCTCGGCATGCTGGCGCTGGCCCCGGCATGGGACCTGGCGGGCGCCGCCCTCGGCGTCGAGGCGGCGCTGGCCCGGCCGGACGTCGGGGCCGTGGTGATGGTCCTGGACATGGTCGCGGCCATGACGGTGTGGATGCGGGTGCGGCGGCACGGCTGGGCCGCGATCTGGGAGATGAACGCCGCGATGGCGGCGCCGTTCGCGGTGCTGCTGGCGCTGTTCTGGGCCGGGGCGGCGACGGCGGGCGACCTGATGCTCTGGGGCCACGTGCTGATGGTGCCGGCCATGGCGGGCGCGATGCTGCTGCGCCCGGCCGAGTACACGCAGCACGTCCACGGGTTCGACCTGGCGTGGCTGCGGGGCCGGTGGCCCGTGCTGCTCGGGCTGGCGCTGCTCGCGTGCACGATCGCGGGCGGCGTGGGCGGGCTCCCGCCGTGGCTGATCCTGGGGGTCGCGCTCGTGTACCCCGTGGTGGGCCTGGTGCGGCGCAGCATCCGGGGCCGGTCGATGGTGCTGCTGCAGGCCGCCGGGCTCGCGGTGTTCGCGGTGGTCGCGCTGCTGGCCACGGCCTTCGCGGGGCAGGACACCGGGGCGTACGTGGTCGCGGCGGGCCTGGTGGGCCACGCGGTCTGGGACGCGTTCCACCACCGGGCCGGCGCGGTCGTGTGGCGCTGGTACGCCGAGGCGTGCGTGGTCTACGACCTGCTGCTGGCCGCGGCGGTGGTCGCGGTGACGTTCGCGCCCTGAGGCGGCGGTACCCAGCCCTGCGACGCCCCAGGTCAGGGAGCCCGGCCGGATCCTGCGTGATTCCCGCAGGATCCGGCCGGGCCGCGCGTGGCGGCACGCCCGGCGGCGTCGGGCACCCCTACGTTGGGGCGCTATGGACAGCGCGCCCGGAACCGTCCCCGGCATCCAGCCCGGAACCCCGCCCAGCATCCTCGAGCTGCGGATCCACGGCGTCGCGAACGCGCTGCCGTACGGCGCGCTCGGCCTGCCCCGGGACGAGGTGACCCAGTCCGACGGCGACGGCCTGGGCAGCTTCTGGGTCCCGACGCCGGCCGCCGAGGCGCGGGACCGGGCGCTCCCGCCGGGCGACGTGCACGCGATCCGCCCCGACGTGCGCCGCGAGGCCTACTCGTGGGGCGCGATGGCCCGCCTCGGCGGACTGCCGTTCGGCGGCATCCTGGGCGTGGTGGGAACCGTCGCGGTGCGCCTGCTGTGGGCTGCGATGGTCCCGTTCGGCCTGGTCAACGCCGCGTATTGGGCCCGCCGCATCCCGGCCCCGGCCCTGGCGGCGCACCGGCCCACGGCGCGCGACACGCGCCCGGGCAGCCTGCGCCCGGACCCGACGGCCGCGCTGACCCGCGTGTTCTCGCTCGGGCTGACGCTGCTGTTCGTCTCGGCCGTCGCGACGGTCGCGCTGTCGGTGGTCGCCACGCGCTGCATCGGGCTGGCCGGCCCCGGCCCCGACGCGGTGGTCCCCGTCTGCGCCCGCATCCCCGAGGCGCTCCACGGCCTGGCCCGGCTCGACGTCGGCGACCGCCTGGCGCTCCTCTCGCTGGTCCCGGTGCTGCTGGTCGCGATCCTGGTGGCCGTGGCGCACGGCGGCCAGGTCCGGTTCGAGTCGAAGTTCTCGGTGATGCGCGCCGGGCGCACCGTGCCGCCGTCGGGCCCGCCGCTGCACCGCGCGGGCTTCTGGTCGCAGCGCTCGGGCTCGGGCCTGCTGTGGGCGCACCTGGGCGCGGCGCTCGCCCTGACGGGGCAGTACCTCACCTGGACGCGCTACGCCGACGCCGGCCTGCCGGCCCCCGGCCTCCCGCTGGTGGCCCTGGTCGTGATCCTGGGGGCGTGCGCGTTCGTCGCCCTGCGTACCGACGACGACGGCGTCCAGGCGGTCACCCCGCGCTGGAAGGCCCGGGCCGGCCTCGCCGTGTTCGCCGCCGGGCTGCTGGTCTGGCTGCTGGCGTGCGCCGCCTGCGTCGCCGGGCCGCAGCCGGAGCGGATGCCCGCGCTGATCGGCCTGGACCTCGTGCCGGCGCTGCTCGGCGTCGGTCTGGGCGGCATCGCCGCGACGGGCCTCGCCTGGCGCACCGCGCGCAGCACCCGGGCCGTCGCGGCGTGGACGGCGGTGCCGGTGGTCGCCACCGCGTGCGTCGGGGTCGTGCTGGTCACCCAGCCGGGCCCGGGGCTGCGCTACCTGCTCGTGGCCGTCGCGCTGTTCGCCGTGCTGAGCCCCGTCGTGGTCGTGGGGGCCGCGATGCTGCTGCGGCGCCGGGCCACCGAGGGCTGGAACGGCGCCGGGACGGGGGTGTTCCTGCTGGTCTCCGTCGCGGCGGCAGCCGTCTACTCCAGCCTGCTGGTGCTCGGTGTGCAGTGGGCCCTGCGCACCGGCGAGCACCCCGCGCCGGAGCCCCTCGGGGGCGGCCTGGTCGGCGTCGCGCGCACCGTGCCCGACCCCGAGCTCGTGCGGGTCCCGCCGGTCTACACCGAGTTCGGCACGGCGTCCGTGGTGATCGCGCTCGTGTTCGTGGTGCTGCTGGTCGTGGCGGCGGCCGGGCCGTACGTCATCGACACCCTGCGCTCGCGGGCGCTCTGGATCCCGGGCGCGCCGCGCACGCTCGGGCCACCGTACGGCCCCGCGGTGCCCGCCTGGCGGGCGGTCGCGGACGCCCCGGGCCCCGACGGCGGCGCCAACCCCGTGCTGGAGCGGGTGCTGCGGGGCCGGCAGGTCGCGGCCATGTCGCACCGGGTGGAGCTCGCCGGCGGCGCCCTGGCGGCCGCGTGCTACGTCGCGGCCCTGGTGGCCCACATCCCGCTGATCGCCCGGCCCGGCGGCACCGGGGCGGTCCAGGTGCCCCCGTGGCTGTCGTCCCTGGCGGTGCCGGCCCTCGGGGTGCTCGCGGCGACGCTGGTGGCCAGCGCGCTGGCGGGCGCCTCGGGCGGCGTCCCGGGCCGTCCGTGGGGGCTGCTGTGGGACCTCCTGTGCTTCCTGCCGCGCAGCGCCCACCCGTTCGGCCCGCCGAGCTACGCCGAGCGCGTGGTGCCCGAGGTGCGCTCCCGCGTGGACGCCTGGCTCACCGGCGCCGACATCGCCGACGACGCCGAGCGCGCGCGAGTTGCTCCCGGGCGGCGCGTCGTGCTGTCCGGGCACTCGATGGGCGGCGTGCTGGCGGCCGCGGTCATCCTGATCCGGGCGGGCAACCCGGTGGCCGACGGCGCGTCCGACACGTCGTCCGGCACGTCGTCCGACACGTCGTCCAACACTGCCGACGGGCGCATCGGGCTGCTGACCTACGGCATGCAGCTGCGGCCGTTCTTCGGCCGGTTCTTCCCCGACCTCCTGGGGTCGTCGACGACGGGCCTGCCGCCCAGCACCGGACCCGCCTGGTCCGCGGACCCGTGGGGCGGGCAGGTCGAGGCCACCGCTCGCGACGAGCGCGCGGCAGGTTCCGGACCCGGGGCCGTTCCGGCGGCGCCGTTGACGCCGGAGGGCCCCGAGCCCGGTTCGGGGGAACAGGCCACGCTGCTCTCGCTGCTGACCTGCGGTGCGAAGCCCGCGTGGGTGAACCTGTGGCGGCGCACCGACTTCCTGGGCTTCCCGGTGATGGGCTACGGGGAGAACGACGTCGACCGCGGGGCGGAGGAGATGGACCGGTCGGCGTATCTCTTCGCGGTGGCGACGCACTCGGGGTATCCGGCGTCGTGGGCGTACCACGAGGCGCTGGACGAGGTGATCGGTCGGCTGAGGGTGCGGCTGACGCCGGCCGGGCAGTCGGGTGCCCAGCCGGCGGTCACGCAGCGAGGGGAGCCGGGCTGACGACGTCGCGGAGCCGGGCCAGCGCGGACTCGAGGATCTGCGCCACGCGCTCCTTGGTCACGCCGAGGCGGCGGCTGATCTCGTCGAGGGTGCGCGTGGTGCCGTCCAGGAGGCCGAAGCGCATCTCCAGGACCCGGGCCTCGACGGCGTCCAGGTGGGCCAGGGCCTGCCGGACGCGGCGGCGCAGCAGGTTCTGCTCGGGGGTGGGCCCGCTCGTGCGCTCGGCCTGCTCGGCGGCGGCGACGGCGCGGACGATCGAGCGGCGTACCCAGCGGTGGGCGTACGCGGCGAACGTGCCGTGCGCGGGGTCGTACGAGTCGGCGGCGCGGACCAGGCCGACGTTGCCCTCCTGCACGAGGTCCATGAACGGCAGGCGGCCCGCGTAGGAGCCGGCGACGGCCGGGACGAGGCGGAGGTGGGCGAGGACGAGACGCTCCTTCGCGTATTGCCCGTCCTTGACCCTGGTCTCAAGCTGTGCGCGCAGGCTGGGGGAGACCGCAGTGGCGTCGAGGGTGCGCGCGGCGTCCGCTCCGGCGACTGCTCGCTCGAGGAGGGACTCCAGCTGCGCGTCGTCCAGCGACGGCGTGCGCTCGATCATTGCCGCGTAGGACTGCGGCAACGCCGGGTGCGGGGCGGGTTCCTTGCCGCGGCGCGGGCGGGGAGACCGGGAGTTCCTGGCAGTTCTCATCGCAGCTCTCCTGTTGAGTGAGACGAACTTTCCTTGCCCCGGAGAATATGGAGTCTTGAGGCTCCGTGGGAAGAGGGGAGAGTTTCGCTGTGAGAGATAACGGGACGATAACGGTGTGCCAGCCGGCTGCCGCGCGGCAACGCGCGTTCCAGGCAGGACAGTCCGGGCCCCCTCCGGAAGACTCGTGACATGGGCCCGCGTGCCTTCCCCTGGGTGCTGCACGTCGACCTCGACCAGTTCCTGGTCGCGGTCGAGATCCTGCGGCGCCCCGAGCTCGCCGGGCGGCAGGTCATCGTGGGCGGGCGCGGCGACCCGGCGGAACGGACGGTGGTCTCCACCGCGTCGTACGAGGCGCGGGAGCTCGGCGTCGGGTCGGGCATGCCGCTGCGGGTCGCGGCCCGCAAGGCGCCGGATGCGATCATCCTGCCCGTCGATCGCGAGGCCTATCTCGAGGCCTCGGGCCACGTCATGGAGACCCTGCGCGGGCTCGGCACGGTGGTCGAGGTGCTCGGCTGGGACGAGGCGTTCCTCGGCTGCGACACCGACGACCCGGAGGCCGTCGCCCGCCGGGCGCAGGCGGCGGTCCTCGACGCCACCGGCCTGCGCTGCTCGGTCGGCATCGGCGACAACAAGATCCGCGCGAAGATCGCCACCGGGTTCGGCAAGCCCGCGGGCATCTTCCGCCTCACCGGGCACAACTGGTTCGACGTGATGGGTGGCCGGCCCACCATCGACCTGTGGGGCGTCGGGCCCAAGGTGTCCAAGCGCCTCGCGGCCCACGGCATCGCGACCGTCGCCGACCTCGCCGCGGCCGACGGCGACGTGCTGGTCGCCGAGTTCGGGCCGCGCATGGGCGCCTGGTACGGCGAGCTGGGCCGGGGGCACGGCTCCGCCGTCGTCGACGACACGCCGTGGGTGGCGCGCGGGCACAGCCGCGAGACCACCTACCAGCGCAACCTCACCACGCCCGAGCAGGTGGAGGCCGCGCTGCGGGACCTGGTCACGCAGGTGCACGCCGACACCGAGGCGGAAGGGCGGCCGGTCTTCCGGGTGGGCCTCAAGGTGCGCTACGCGCCCTTCTTCACGCAGGACCGCTCGAAGAAGCTGTCGGCCCCGACGCGGTCGCTCGGGGACCTGACCGCCGCCGTCCTCGCCCTCGCGGAGGGCATGGAACCAGGCCGCGAGGTGCGCCTGCTCGGCGTCCGCGCCGAGATGGTGATGCCCGACGACGGCGACCCGGTCGAGCGCACTCCCGTCCGCGGGCAGATCTGACCGGACCGTCAGGGAGAATGGATCGGTGACCACCCTCGACGTCGTCCGCATCGACGACCCCGCCGACGAGCGCCTGGCCGACTACAACAGCCTCACGGACGTGGTCCTGCGCTCCAAGCACGAGCCGGCCAAGGGCCTGTACATCGCCGAGAGCTCCACGGTGATCCGGCGGGCGCTCGCGGCGGGGCACCGGCCGCGCTCGTTCCTCATGGCGCCCAAGTGGCTCGACTCGATGAGCGAGGTGATCGCCCAGTCCGGCGCCCCCGTCTACGTCGCCGAGGAGCCGCTGCTCAAGGAGATCACGGGCTTCCACCTGCACCGCGGCGCCCTGGCCGCGATGCACCGGCCGCCGCTGCCGAGCGTGCGCGAGCTGCTCGCGGGGGCGCGGGGCGGGGCGGGCGCGCGGCGGGTGGCGGTGCTGGAGGACGTCGTGGACCACACCAACGTCGGCGCCGCCTTCCGCAGCGCCGCCGCGCTCGGCGTGGACGCGGTGCTCGTCTCGCCGCGCTGCTCGGACCCGCTCTACCGGCGCTCGGTGCGGGTGTCGATGGGCACCGTGTTCCAGGTGCCGTGGACCCGGGTCGAGGAGTGGCCGGCGGGCCTGCACGACCTGCGCGCGGACGGTTTCACGGTCGCCGCGCTGGCCCTGACGGACGACTCGATCACGCTCGACGAGCTGGTCGCGGACCCGCCGGACAAGCTCGCGCTCGTGCTCGGCACCGAGGGCGACGGCCTGACCAAGGGCGCGGTCGAGGCCGCCGACCTGGTGGTGCGCATCCCGATGGCGGGCGACGTCGACTCCCTCAACGTCGCCGCGGCGTCGGCGGTGGCCTTCTGGGCCACCCGCGTCTGACGGCGCCCGCGGCCGGGCGCCGCGCGACGCCGCGCCGGCTCAGAGCAGCTGGTACCGGCTCAGAGCAGCTGGTACCGGCTCAGAGCAGCTGGGACCGGCGGGGAGCGGAGGTCTCGCGCTGGATCTCGTCCTGGCGGCCCTGCCAGCCCTTGAACTTCTCCTGCGCCTCCATCTCCTGGGGGCTGGGCGCCAGCCCGACCACCAGCAGCATCATGATCGTGCTGATCGTGACGCCGATGATGAGCGGCCCTAGGAGCGCTCCCACACCGATGCCGCTCTCGATCGGCATGATCGCGTTGGTCTCCTCGGCCCGCATGGCCGCCATGCCCGTGTAGTGCATCCCGGAGACGGCGAGGCCCATGATGACCGTCGCGCCCGCGCCGGCGGCGAAGTTGCGCACCTTCGCCGAGAGCCAGAGGCCCGCGGTCGCGGCGACGATCCCGATGACCACCGACGCGATGACGGTCGGGATGTCGTAGGTGATCTCCACGCCCACGTGCAGGGCGCGCATCCCGAGGTAGTGCATGGCGGCGATGCCCAGGCCGGTGATCAGGCCGCCCGCGACCAGGGCGACCGGCCCGACGCCCGCGGCGCGGACGATGAACAGGCCGAGGCCCACGACGACGATGGCGAGCAGGCCGCTCACCAGCGTCAGCGGGACGTCGAAGCGGGTCTCGGTGCCCCGGACGTAGAAACCGAGCATGGCGACGAAGTGCATCACCCAGATGCCCGTGCCGCCGATCGAGATCGCGCCGAGGCCGAGCCAGGCGACGCTCGCGAAGCCATGGGCCACGCGGGCGCGGGCCGTACAGGTCAGGCCGACGGCGCAGCCGGCGCACGAGAGCAGGAACGAGAGGACGGGGGTGACCCAGCCCAGCGCGAAGTGGTCGATCATGATGTCGTTCTCCAGCGAGTGCAGAGTGTGCAAGGGGGGTGCGACCCGCCGCCGCTCGAGAGCGCCGCGAGGACATCGCGAGGACGTCGCGAAGACATCGAAGCGGTTCGGATCGTCGCCAAGTTAGCGGGTCTATGGGACGAGATGCACTGTTTGTACAGGGTTAATTTCACCGCCGAAGGGGTGATCTTTTCGCTCCGTGTGGTGCCGCTTTTCCCGGGGTTTCCGTTCCTCGCCCGCGGTGCGCCGACGCTGTGACGCAGGTCCCGTCCCACGGTCCGGAGGGAGTGGAACAGGCCCGGCAAAGTTAGGTTAGGCTCACCGTCGTGACCATCAAGACCGAGGGGCTCGCCGTCAAGCCCTCGCGAATGTTCGATGTCCAGGTCGCGCGCGTGACGCGCCTGTGCCCGTCCTTCGTCCGGTTCACCTTCACGGGTCCGGACCTGGACAAGTTCGCGGACAACGGCCGTGACCAGCGCATCAAGCTGCTGCTCCCGTCGCCCCAGGGCGGTTGGGACGCCCTGCGCCGCGACGACCCCGACTGGTACGCCGCCTGGCGCATGCTCCCCGACGAGCACCGCAACCCGATGCGCACCTACACGGTCCGGACCGTGCGGCAGAACATGCGCGAGGTCGACGTCGACGTCGTGATGCACGGTGACACCGGCCCCGCGTCGCGCTGGGCCCTGACGGCGGCCGCCGGCGACCCCCTGGTCATCATGGGTCCCAACGCCGAGTACGACGGCGTGCACGGCGGCGTCGAGTTCGCCCCGCCGGCGTGCGGCCACGCGCTGCTGCTGGCCGGTGACGAGACCGCGGTGCCCGCCATCGCGGCCATCTGCGAGTCCCTGCCCGCGGACGCCGTGGGCGAGGTCTTCCTGGAGGTGCCCCACCCCGAGGACGGCTGGCAGCTCGGCGCGCCCGAGGGCGTGCGCGTGCACTGGCTGGCCCGCGACGGGCGCGAGCACGGCGACGTGCTGGTCCCGGCCGTGCAGGCCGCCGCCGACCGGCTGCTCGCGATGGGTGTGCGGCCGTCGTCGGACACCTCGCCGGCGCTGACCGCCGCGGGCGTCGACCTCTCCGGCGAGGCCGACGACGTCGACATCGACACGGGCATCCTCTGGGAGGTGCCGGTCGACGAGGCGGGCCGCCCCCTGGCGCAGGACACCGTGCTGTACGCGTGGCTCGCGGGCGAGGCGGGCGTCATCAAGACGCTGCGCCGCTACCTGGTCAACGAGTGCCAGGTGGACCGCAAGTCCGTGGCGTTCATGGGCTACTGGCGCAAGGGCCGCGCGGAGAACTGATTCCGCGGTGTACGAGCCCACGAACCGCGTCGACCGTGCCGGTCGACGCGGTTCGTCGGCTCAGCGCAGGACGCCGAGGTCCTCGACCACCTCGACGCCCGGCATGACGCAGAGCAGCGGCCCGGGCATGAGCAGCTTGGAGCGCCGCACGCCGGACCCCATCAGCGCCATCGTGCCGTCCTGCGTGAACCGGGAGTCGACGAGCACGCGGTAGTGCTCCGGCAGGCCCACGGGCGTGATGCCGCCGTACTCCATGCCGGAGTCGGCCACGGCGCGGTCGGTCGGCAGGAACGACGCCTTGCGCACGTCGAGCAGCTTGCGCACGCGCTTGTTGACGTCGGCGAACGTGCTGGCGGGCACCACGCAGGCCGCGATGCGCTCCTCCTCGGCCCGCTTGCCGGCCACCAGCACGCAGTTGGCCGAGGCCTCCGGCGGCAGGTCGTGCAGCTCGTTGAGCGTGGCCGTGTCGGCGTGGTCCGGGTCGATCTCGGTGACCGCGACCTGGCCGGCGACCCGCTCGTCGGTCGCGGCCCAGGCGGCCAGCGCCGCGCGGACGGGCTCGGCGAGGAGCTCCGGGTGGTCGAGCGCGGGCGCCCAGGCGAGGTCGCCCAGGGTCGGCAGGGCGGCGTGGTCGCTCATCGGCTGTACGTCGCCGTCAGCGTGGCGCGGCCCAGCAGGTGGAAGTACACGTTGAACGCCACCTGCGCGTTGGTGCTGTCCGGCCCCAGGCCGAGCTCGCCGGGTGCGGTGTCCAGCGCGTGCACGGCGAAGATGTACCGGTGCGGGTGGTCGCCGGGCGGCGGGCCGGCGCCCTCGAAGCCCGGCGTGTGCCCGTCGCTGCGGGTCTGGAACGCCCCGGCGGGCAGCCCCGACCCGTCGGGTGCGCCCGCGCCGGTCTCCAGCGACGTCACGTCGGCCGGCAGGTCGCCCACGGTCCAGTGGTGGTAGCCCATCGGCGTCGGCGCGTCCGGGTCGAAGCAGGTCACGACGAACGACCGGGTGCCCTCGGGGAAGCCGCTCCACTCGAGCGCGGGCGAGATGTTCCGGGCGTGCGCGGCGTGCGCGTCCGGCATGCGCTCTCCGTCGATCAGGTCGGTGCTCTTCAGCGCGAAGACGGCGGGCGCGGGCAGCAGCGTGTACGGGTCCGGCGGGTAGGGACGAGTGAAATCCATGGGGCTCACTCTGTCAGGTGACCCGCAGCAGGTGGCGGAACGCCGTGCGGGCCCGCGCCGGGCTGGGCTCGTCGCCGGTGATGAGGTCCGCGTAGGTGAGCGACTCCGAGACCCGCACCAGCAGGTAGGCCAGCTCCTCGGGCGTGATGGTGCCGCCGAAGGGTTCCTCGCCCAGGTCGCGGACCACGAGCCACTCGACGGTCGCGACGAAGCGGCGCTGGATCGGGCTGTCCGCCGTGGTGAGCAGGCGCAGGGAGCGGGCCGGCTCGCGGCGCAGGAACGCGCGGAAGTAGTCGGCCACGATGAGGTCGTGCGCGAACGTGGTCAACAGCGTCGCGAGCCGCTCGGCGCCCGTGAGGTGCTCGGCGGCGTGCTCCGCCTGCACCAGCGTGGGCACGGCGAGCGACCACAGCACCTCGGACAGCAGGGCGTCCCGGTTGCCGACCCAGCGGAACACCGACGTGCGGTCCACGCCGAGCTGCGTGGCCAGGGGGCCCATGTCGATGCGGTACCCCTCGATGAACGTGTCCCGCGCCAGGTCGAGCACGCGCTGCGCCTCGGGGTGCGTGGCCAGCCGGGCGGAGAGCCGGCTCGGCGCCGCCTGCAGCCCGACCGTCGCGATGCTCGACGTCGTGGTCGTCATCAGGTCATCCAACCGCTGGACCGGTGTCCCGTGCAACACCATGAAGAATGATGCATAAGGGACATCTTTCTCCGAGCACCACCCTATCCCCGGGCGTGGGGGCGTGCTACGGTCCCCATACAAACCGACCAGACGGTACGGAGGTATGCGTGGCTGACGACGACGTCGCCGAGGGGCTCGGGAGCGTGCCCGGGCGCAGGTTCGAGGGGCGTGTCGCGCTCGTCACCGGGGCGAGCCGGGGGATCGGGCTCGCGATCGCGCGCCGCATCGTGGCCGAGGGCGGCCGGGTGACCATCACCGGCCGCGACCCCGGGACGCTGGCGGAGGCGGTGGCCGGGCTCGGCGCGGACCGCGCCCTGGGCGTGGCGGGCAAGGCGGACGACGCCGGGCACCGCGCCGCGACGATCGCGCGAACGGTCGAGCACTTCGGGCGGTTGGACCACCTGGTCAACAACGCCGGGATCAACCCCGCCTACGGGCCGCTCGCGGGACTGGACGTGGGCGCGGCCCGCAAGATCCTGGACGTGAACGTCATCGCGGCGCTGGAGTGGACGCGCGAGGCGGTGAACAGTTCTCCCGCCCTGCGCTCCGTCGTCAACATGGCGTCCCTGGCGGGCACGACGTCGGCCGCGAACATCGGCTTCTACGGCGTCTCCAAGGCAGCCCTGATCAACCTGACGGTGCAGCTCGCCGACGAGCTCGCCCCGGCCACGCGGGTCAACGCGCTCGCGCCCGCCGTCGTGAAGACGCGGCTGGCGCGCGCGCTGTACGAGGGGCGCGAGGAGGAGGCGGCGCGCGCCTATCCGCTGCGGCGGCTCGGCGTGCCGGACGACGTCGCCGGGCCCGCCGCCTTCCTCCTGTCGGACGACGCCGCCTGGGTGACCGGCCAGACCCTCCTGGTCGACGGCGGGGCGAGCGTGCGGGCGGCCTGGTGAGCCGTGGCACGAGCGCGCCCGCGACGGTGAAGGATGTGGCCATGCGCACCACGAACGTCCACGACCAGGTATTGCGGGCCGCCCTCGACCTGTTCGCCTCGCAGGGTTACGCGACCACGAGCGTCCAGCAGATCGTCGCCGCCGCGGGCGTCACCAAGGGGGCGATGTACCACTACTTCGCCTCCAAGGACGACCTCCTGTTCGCGATCTACGAGCGGATGCTGTCGCTGCAGAAGGCGCGGCTCGACCAGCTCGTCGCGGCGGGCGACGCGCGGGGCGACGACGTGGAGCAGGTGCTGCGCGCCGTGTGCGAGGACGTGGTGACGACGTCGATCGAGCTGCTGGCCGAGGGCACCGTGTTCACCCGCAGCCAGCACATGCTCGCGCCGGAGCGGCAGGCGGAGGTCAAGCGGCGCCGTCGGGCGTACAACGACGACTTCCAGGCGCTGCTGGAGCGCGGGATCAAGGAGGGGGTGTTCCGCGACGACGTGCCCACCGCGGTGCTCATCGCCAACTTCTTCTCCGACGTGCACTACCTGCCCCAGTGGTACTCGCCCGCGGGTCCCGAGACCACCGCCGAGGTGGCGGAGCAGCTCACCGAGCTGTTCCTGCGCGGCATCAGAAGCACCGGACACGGCAGCAGGAAGGACTGAGACGTGAACCCACCCACGGCGATGAAGGCGTGGCGCGTGGTCTCCCACGGGGAGCCCGAGCAGGTGATGGAGCTGCACGACGTACCGGTGCCCGAGCCCGGACCGGGCGAGGTGCTGGTGCGGGTGCGGGCCGTCGCGGTGAACTTTCCCGACGTCCTGCTGGCGCGCGGCGAGTACCAGGAGCGGCCCGAGCTGCCGTTCGTGCCGGGCATCGAGCTGTGCGGCGACGTCGTGGCGCTCGGGCCCGGCGTGACCGAGGGGGAGCGGGTGCGGGTGGGCGACCGCGTCGTCGGCTCGAAGATCGGGGTGCTGGCGCAGTACGCGACGCTCCCGGCCCAGGCGGTGCACGCGGCGCCGTCGGCCCTGGACGACGCCCAGGCCGCCGCGCTGACGATCGCCTACCAGACGGCGTGGTTCGGGCTGCACCGGCGGGCCGGGCTGCGGGCCGGGGAGACGCTGCTGGTGCACGCCGCCGCCGGCGGCGTGGGCACGGCCGCGTGCCAGCTCGGCAGGGCGGCCGGCGCGCGTGTGGTCGGGGTGGTGGGCAGCGCCGGGAAGGTGGCCGCGGCCCGCGCCGCGGGCGCGGACGAGGTGTTCCTGCGCGACGACGACTGGGTCGGCGCGCTGCGTCGGCCGGGCGTGGACGTCGTGTTCGACCCGGTCGGCGGCGACTCCTTCGAGGCATCCACGCGCTGCCTGGCGTTCGAGGGGCGGATCGTGGTGGTCGGCTTCGCGAGCGGGCAGATGCCGAAGGTCCGGGCCGACATCGCCCTGGTGAAGAACTACGGCGTCCTCGGCCTGCACTGGGCGCTCTACCAGAAGCGGCGGCCCGACCTCGTGGACGCCGCGCACGCCGAGCTGACCCGGCTCGCCGCCGACGGCGTGCTGCGCCCCGCGCTGGGCGACGTGGTCGGGTTCGACCAGGCTCCCGCCGCGGTGGCGCGGCTCGCGGGCGGCGCGACGACGGGGCGGCTCGTGGTGCGCGTGGCCGACGACGCGGTGGTCGGCGACGAGGTGGCGGCATGACCGCCCCGGGCGCAGGCCCCACAGCCGCCGGGCTGCACGACCTGACCGGCCGGGTCGCCCTCGTGACGGGCGCGGCCCGCGGCATCGGCGAGGCGTACGTCCGGATCCTGCACGACGCCGGGGCCCACGTCGTGATCACCGACGTGCTGGACGCCGAGGGCCGGGCGCTGGCCGAGGAGCTGGGGGAGCGGGCCCGGTTCGCGCACCTGGACGTGACCGACGAGGACGCGTGGGAGCGGGTCGTCGGCGAGGTGACAGGCGCGCTCGGCGGCGTGGACGTGCTGGTCAACAACGCGGGCATCGCCAACGCGGCTCCGATCGAGCACTTCACGCTCGCCAAGTGGAACGCCGTGATGGCGGTCAACGCCACGGGCGTCTTCCTGGGCTGCCGCGCGGTGGTGCCCACCATGAAGGCGGCGGGGCGCGGCTCGATCATCAACATCTCCTCGGTGGAGGGGCTGCGCGGGAGCTGGAGCCTGCACGGCTACACCGCCTCCAAGTTCGCGGTGCGGGGCCTGACCAAGTCGCTCGCCGTGGAGCTGGGCAAGGACGGGATCCGGGTCAACTCGGTGCACCCCGGCCTGGTCCTGACCGAGATGAGCACGCGGATCGACCCGGACGCGCTCGTCATCCCGCTCGGCCGCCCGGGCGTTCCCGACGACCTGGCCGGGACCATCCTGTTCCTCGCGAGCGAGGCGTCGGCGTGGATCACCGGCCAGGAGATCGTGGTCGACGGCGGCATGACCAGCGGGATACCGCACCGGTAGACGGCCGGCCGGCTGGCGACGGGGCGCCCTGGGCCCACAACAAACCGGCCGGTCGGTTTCTCTTTCATCCATCCATCCGACACGACGAGGTGCCGATGACGACGACGAGCAAGGCAGCAGACAGCCCGCCCCGGCTGGAGGTCTCGGGGCTGACCGTGACGTTCGGCGGCCTGACCGCCGTGGACGACGTGTCCTTCACCGTGGCCGACGGCGAGACCGTCGCGCTCATCGGCCCCAACGGCGCCGGCAAGACCACGGTGTTCAACGCCGTGTGCGGCCTGGTGCGCGCCCGGCGGGGCCGGGTCCGGGTGGACGGCGCGCCCGCGCCGTCGTCCGCGACCGGGCTGCTGGGGGCCGGGGTCTCCCGGACCCTGCAGGGGCTGGGGCTGTTCGACCGCCTGACGGTGCTGGAGAACGTGCTCGTGCCGCTGACCGGCACCGGCCGGCGCGCCCGGGCCCTCGGGCGCGACACCGCCCGCGAGACCCTCGCCGCCCTCGGCCTGGACGACCTGGCCGCGGTGCCCGCCGGGACGCTGCCCTACCCGGAGCGCAAGCGCGTGGCGCTCGCCCGCGCCCTGGTGACCCGGCCGCGGCTGCTGCTCCTGGACGAGCCCGCCGGCGGGCTCGGCCCCGCGGACATCGACCGGCTCGCGGGGACCGTGCGCGACGTGTCCGGCGGCGGCTGCTCCGTGCTACTGGTCGAGCACCACGTCGACTTCGTGACGGACGTGGCCGACCGGGTGGTGGTGCTCGACTTCGGGCACGTCATCGCCGCCGGCGCGCCCGACGAGGTGCGCCGCGACCCCGCCGTCGAGGAGGCCTACCTCGGCGTCCCCGCCGGGACCGGCGCCCCGGAGGGATCCGCATGAGCACCCTGACGATCGAGCGCCTCGTCGTCGGCTACGGCGACGGCGCCCCCGTGCTGGACGGCCTCGACCTCGAGGTGCCCGACGGCGGCGTCGTCGCGCTGCTCGGGGCCAACGGCGCCGGCAAGACGACGCTGCTGCGCGCCCTGCTGGGCCTGGTCCCCGTCCGCGGCGGCCGGGTGCTGCTCGACGGCGCGGACCTGACCGGGCTGCCCACCGAGGACCGCGCGCGCCGCGGGCTCGCGCTCGTCCCCGAGGGACGCTCCGTGGTGGCCGAGCTGACCGTCGCGGAGAACCTGCGGCTCGGTGCCCTGTGTCGGGACGCGGGGCGGAGGCGTGCCGGTGCCGCGCGCGATGCCGCCGTCGGGCAGATGTACGAGCTGTTCGAACCCCTGGCACGACGTCGCGACGCCGCCGGCCACACCCTGTCCGGCGGCGAGCGGCAGATGCTCGCCCTCGCCCGGGCGCTCGTGGCCCGGCCCGCGGTGCTCCTGCTCGACGAGCCCTCCCTCGGGCTGGCGCCGCTGGTGGTCGCCCAGCTCCTCGGCGTGCTCCGCGACCAGGCCGCGGCCACGGGACTCACCGTGCTCCTGGCCGAGCAGAACGTCACCGGCGCGCTGTCGGTGGCCGACCGCGGCGTCGTCCTGTCCCTGGGGGAGGTGGTCGCCGACCGCCCGGCCGCCGCGCTGGCCGCCGACCCCGCCCTCCGCCACGCCTACCTGGGCTTCTAGCCGGCCAAGAGAGGAGACCTGCCGTGGAAAGACTCGTGTTCCTGCTGTCGACCGGACTGGCGCGCGGCGCCGTCCTCGCCCTGTTCGCCCTTTCGCTCGTGATCGTCTACCGGGCCGCCCGCGTCGTGAACTTCGCCCAGGCCGCCCTGGCGGTCGTGCCCGTGTACGTCGCCGTCGCGATCACGTCCGCCACCGGCTCGTACTGGCTGGGGCTCGCCGCCGCGCTCACCGTCGGCGCGCTGCTCGGCGCCGTCGTCGAGCGGTGGCTCATGCGCCTGGTGCCGCAGGACAACCCGCTGGCCGGCATCATCGTGGCGATCGGCCTGGTCATGGTGCTCCAGGCGGGGCTCGCTATCGCCGTCGGACCCGACCACCGGCCCGTGCACGCGCCGTTCTCCCAGCGGCCCCTCGCGATCGGCGGCGTGAACCTGCTCAGTCCCTACGACCTGTTCGTGCTCGTGGTCGCCGCCGTCGTCATGGGCGGCCTGGCCCTGCTGTTCAACCGCACCTCGCTGGGCCTCCAGCTGCGCGCCGCCGCCTTCGCCCCCGAGACCTCGCGCCTGCTCGGCGTCCGCGTGCCCCGCATGGTCACGCTCGGCTGGACGCTCTCGATCGCCACCGCGGCGCTCGCGGCCCTGCTGCTGGTGCCCACGGGGCTCGGCCTGGACCCGCACGCCGCCGACGTGCTGTTCGTGAACGCGTTCGCCGCCGCCGTCGTCGGCGGGCTCGACTCGCCCGTGGGGGCGCTGGTGGCCGGGCTGTCGGTCGGCGTGCTGGCGAGCCTGGTGACCGGGTACGCCTCGGCCGCCGCCGCGCCCCTGGCGGTGCTCGCGCTGCTCACGGTCGTGCTGCTCGTGCGGCCGCAGGGGCTCTTCGCCGTGCGGGAGGCCCGGGCCGCATGAGAACTTCCGGAACGAGACTCCTGCTGCGCGCCGGCCTGCTCACGCTCCTGGCCCTGGGCGCCACCTTCCTGCTCGACCCGTACCGCAACTACCAGCTAGCGACCGCGACCGGGGTCTTCGTCGCCGTCGCCGGCCTCACCCTGCTGGTCGGGCTCACCGGCCAGCTCTCCCTGGGGCACGGCGTGCTCATGGCCGCCGGCGGGTACGGGTACGCCCTGACCGCGACCGGGGTCGCCACCGCGATCGAGGGCACCGCCGTGTCCGACGGCGTCGGCGGCTGGCTCCTGCCCCTGCTCGCCGGCGTGGCCGGCGCCCTGATCACCTCGGGGCTGCTCGGCCTGCTGCTCGGGCTGGCCGCGGCCCGGCTGCGCGGCCCCTACCTCGCGGGCCTGACGCTCGCCCTGGTCATCGCGCTGCCCTCGGCCGCGAGCACCATCCCCGGCCTGGCGGGGGAGCAGGGCGTGCGCGCCCCGTTCGTCCCCGTGCCCGACGCGCTGGCGGCGCTCATCGCGACCGAGCAGTGGCACGCCTGGCTCGCGATCCTCGTCGCGGCCTGCGCCGTCACCCCGCTCGTCGCCCTGCGCGCCGGGCGCGCGGGCCTGCGCATGCGCGCGGTGCACGACGACGAGACGGCCGCTCGCCTGGCCGGCGTCGACCCCGGCCGGGTCAAGGCCGGGGCGTTCACGGTCAGCTCGCTCGCCGCAGGCCTGGGTGGCGTCGTCCTCGCGATCGTGACGCAGCAGGTCAGCCCCGGGGCGTACGGCCTCGGGTTCTCGCTGCTGCTCGTGGTCGCCGCCGTGATCGGCGGGCTCGGCTCGCTCGGCGGCGCCGCGATCGGGGCGGTGCTCGTGACGCTGCTGCCCTGGGTCGTCGACCAGGCCACGACCGCCCTGCCCGCCGACCTGGGCCACCGCCTGCAGGGCAACGTCGAGATCGCGCTGTTCGGCGTGGTCGTGATCGTCGTGACCGTGCTCTGGCCGGGCGGGCTCGCCCGGCTGCTGGGCCGGGCCCGCCCCGCTCGTACCTGACCGCAAAGTCCATTCCCAGCACGTCCTTCCCAACACAGTGAGGTGAACGGAAATGCGCACTGCTTCCTTGTCCAGCCCCACCAGCCCCCGCTCCGTGGGCGCGGCGGCCGTCCTCGGGCTCACCGCCGCGACGGCGCTGTCGGCCTGCTCCACCCCCGCGGCCGCCGACGTACCCGGCGTCACCGACGACACGGTGGTCATCGGCACCCACCAGCCGCTGACGGGTCCGGCCGCGGCCGGCTTCGCGTCGATCTCGGCGGCCACCGCCGCGTACTTCGACTACGTCAACGCGAACGGCGGCATCCACGGCCGCGAGATCGAGTACATCGTCAAGGACGACGGCTACAACCCCGCGAACACCCAGACCGTGGTGCGCGAGCTGGTCCAGGAGGACCAGGTCTTCGCCGTCGTCAACGGCCTGGGCACGCCCACGCACTCCAGCGTGCTCGACTACCTGGACCAGAACGACGTGCCCGACCTGTTCGTCGCCTCCGGCTCCCTGACGTGGGACCAGCCCGACGAGTACCCGAACACGTTCGGCTTCAACGCCGACTACGTGACCGAGGGCGCGGCGCTCGCCCAGTACGCGCTGGACACCGAGCCGGACGCTGTCGTCTGCGTGCTGGGCCAGGACGACGACTTCGGCGAGGGCATCCTGGCGGGCGTCGAGCTGGCCGTCGGCGAGGGGAAGGTGGCGAGCAGCCAGACCTACTCCACCGCCGACCAGGACGTGACCGCGCAGATCGGCGCCATGAAGGAGGCCGGCTGCACGCACAACGTGCTCGGCACCATCAACGGGTTCACCGCCCTGGCCGTGGGCACCGCCGCGCAGATGGACTGGTTCCCGAAGTGGCACGTCTCCTCCTCGGGCGCCGACCACCCGACGCTCGTGGAGTACCTCGGCGCGGACGTCGCGCCCGTGCTGGAGGGCCTCATCTCGGTGAACTACCTGCCCAACAGCCCGTCGTCCGAGTGGTACGAGCTGTTCTCGACCATCAACGACGAGTACAACGACGGCGCGCCCTACACGGGCAACACCACCTACGGCATGAGCGTGGGCTACCAGTTCGCCGAGGCGCTCGCGGCGGCGGGACCCGAGCCGACCCGGGAGTCGGTCGTGGCGGCGATCGAGTCCGGCGACCTGAAGGGGAACGGCATAGCGCCGCTGACGTACTCCGCGGAGGATCATCTTGCGCACCGCACCGTCCGCATCGCGGTGGTGACGGACGGCGTGCAGGACTTCACCGACGAGGCCTACACGGTGTCCGAGGCCGGGGCCACCCCGGTCGAGCCCACGCAGGTGCCGTTGGAGAACGAGGGCATACCGGTCACGGAGTGACCCGGAACCACCAGAACCACCGCACGAGAGGGGAACCATGACGCACGAACTTCCCGGCCTGGACGTCGCGGGCCTGGCCGCCTGGCTGGCCCGGGAGCACCCGGAGCTGACGGCGCCGGACGCCGGCCAGGGCCAGGGCTCGGGCCAGGGCCCGGGCCCCGGGCTCACGGCGACCCTCATCACGGGCGGCCGCAGCAACCTCACCTACCGGGTGGACGGCGCCGCCCGTCCGCTGGTGCTGCGCCGCCCGCCGCTGGGGCACGTGCTGTCCAGCGCGCACGACATGCGCCGCGAGCACCGCGTCATCACCGCGCTCGCGGGGACGATCCCGGTGCCGCCCACGGTGGCCGTGGTGGACGACACCGCCGCCGCCGAGGTCACGGGCACCGTGTTCTTCGTCATGGAGCACGTGGCCGGCGCCGTCCTGTCCCGGCCCGAGGACAACGCGGCCTTCACCCGCGCGGGCCTGGGCCGGCTCGCGACGGAGCTGGCCGAGGTGCTGGCGGACCTGCACGGCACCGACCCCGCGGCGGTGGGGCTGGCCGACTTCGGCCGGCCCGCCGGGTACCTCGGCCGGCAGCTGAAGACCTGGCGGCGGCAGTACGACGCCTCCCGGTCGCGGCCCCAGCCGCTCCTGGACACCCTCCAGGAGCGGCTGGCGGACGCGGTGCCCGACGACGGGGCGCGTTCCGGCATCGTGCACGGCGACTACCGGCTCGACAACGTGCTGGTGGCCGGGCCGCCCGACGCGCCGCACGTCGCGGCGGTGCTGGACTGGGAGATGGCCACGCTCGGCGACCCGCTCGTGGACCTCGGCATGCTCGGCATGTACTGGGACATCCACGACCTGACGCAGGAGGCGGGCGTCGTCGGCGTCGCCGGGGCGATCGTGCCCGGCGCGGGCTACCCGGACTTCGCCGAGGTCATCGACGCCTACGCCGCCCGCGCCGGGACCGCCGTGCCGGACCTGGCCTGGTACCGGGCGTTCGCCTGCTACAAGCTCGCGGTCATCCTCGAGGGCATCCACTACCGGTACACCGGCGGCCAGACCGTCGGCGCCGGGTTCGACACGATCGGCGCCCTCGTGGCGCCGCTGGCCGCCGAGGGGCTGGCCCGGCTCGGCGTCGCGACCGGCGTCGTCGCCCCGCCCCGGGGCGCCACCACGGAAGGAGGAGCCTGATGGACCTCGCACCCGACGCGACCACGCGGGAGATCACCGGCCGGGTCCGGGACTTCCTGACCGGCGACGTGCTGCCCGCCGAGCCCGTGCTCGCCGCGCAGCTCGCGGCCACCCCCGACGACTGGTCGTTCCGGCCCGTCGTGCGCGACCTCCAGGCCGCCGCGCGCGAGCGGGGCCTGTGGAACCTGTTCCTGCCGCCGGGCAGCCCGGCCGGCCCGGGCTCCGGCGGCCTGACCAACCTGCAGTACGCGCCCGTGGCGGAGCTGACCGGATACAGCCCCAAGCTCGCGCCCGTCGTCATGAACTGCGCCGCGCCCGACACCGGCAACATGGAGCTGCTCGCGCACTTCGCCACGCCCGCGCAGCGCGAACGCTGGCTCGACCCGCTGCTGGACGGCGCGCAGCGCTCGGCGTTCTGCATGACCGAGCCCGCCGTCGCGTCGTCGGACGCCACGAACATCGCCACGCGCATCGTGCGCGACGGCGACGAGTACGTGATCACGGGCCGCAAGTGGTTCGCCACCGGCGCGATGAACCCGGACTGCGGGCTGCTGGTGGTCATGGGCAAGACGGACCCGGACGCGCCCCGGCACCAGCAGCAGTCCATGGTCCTCGTGCCCCGCGACACCCCCGGCGTCACCGTGCTGCGCGGCCTGACCGTGCTGGGCTACGACGACCGCGACCACGGCGGCCACGCCGAGATCGTGTTCGACGACGTCCGCGTGCCCGCGTCCGCCCTGCTGGGCGGCGAGGGCGACGGGTTCGCCATGGCCCAGGCCCGCCTCGGCCCCGGCCGCATCCACCACTGCATGCGCGCCCTCGGCATGGCCGAGCGGGCCCTGGACCTGGTGCGCGAGCGCACGGCCGAGCGGGTCGCGTTCGGCGGGCCGCTCGCCGACCAGGGCGTCGTGCGCGAGTGGGCCGCCACCTCGCGCATCGAGATCGAGTCGCTGCGGCTGCTCGTGCTCAAGACCGCCTGGCTCATGGACACCGCCGGCAACAAGGCCGCCATGACCGAGATCCAGGCCATCAAGATCGCGGTACCCCGCGCCGTCGGGCAGATCCTGGACCGCGCCGTCCAGGTGTTCGGCGCCGCCGGGGTCTCCGGCGACCACCCCCTGGCCGAGCTGCTCGCCGGCGTGCGCACCCTGCGCCTGGCCGACGGGCCGGACGAGGTGCACCTCGCCGGGCTCGGCCGGGCCGAGCTCCGCCGGCGCGCGCCCTACCTGGCGCGCGTCGCCCCGCCCACCCGGTCCACCCCGTCGAACGTCGAAGGAGACCCGACATGACCCACGCGCCCACCCCAGCCGCGCCCACCCCGGCCGCCCCCGACCCCGCCGTCGACGGGCCCGGCTACGGCACCCTGTCCATCGCGAGCATGCTGGCCGAGACCGCCCGCCGGTTCCCCGACCGTCCCGCCCTGTACTTCCTGGGGCAGGCCACCACCTACGGCGACCTCTGGGACCAGACCCGCGCGTACGCCGGGGCGCTCGCGGCCCGGGGGATCGGGCCGGGCTCGCGCGTGGCGATGATCGTGCCGAACGTGCCCGACTTCGCGCGCGTCTACTACGCGACGCTCGCGCTCGGCGCCGTGGTGGTGCCGGTGCACCTGCTGTTCCGCACCGACGAGATCGAGTTCGTCCTGCGGGACGCCGGGGCCGACGTCGTGGTGGTCGCCGCCCCCATGCTGGCGGAGGCCGCGCCGGCGGCCGCCCGGGCCGGGGTGCCGCTGCTGACCGTGCTGCTGCCGCAGGACGCCGCCCGCGGGCTCGCCGAGCGGGGCACCCCGGTGGCGCGCCTGGAGGACGAGGCCGCCGCGGCCACCCCGATCGAGCGGCACGCGGGCGTCAACCCCCTGGCGGCGGCCACGATCCTGTACACGAGCGGCACCACGGGCACCCCGAAGGGCGCCGTCGGCTCGCACCTGGCCATGGTCGAGCAGGTGCACTGCTCGCTGATCGACTCGTTCGACCTGCGGCCCGACGACGTCGTGTACGGCGGCCTGCCGTTCTTCCACTCGTTCGGCCAGATGGCGGTGCTGAACATGGCGTTCCGGCGCGGCGCGTCCATCGTGCTGCTGCCGAGGTTCGACCCGGACGAGGCCCTGGAGCTGCTGGTGGCGCACGGCGCGACCGTGTTCACGGCGGTGCCGACCAACTTCGCGGGTTTGGTCGAGGCGGCCCGGCGGACGGCGGCGCGGCCCCCGCTGCGGTTCGCCGTCTCGGGCGGCGCGGCCCTGCCGGTGGCTCTGCTGGAGGCGTTCGAGGAGGCGTTCGGCGCGCAGGTGCACGAGGGCTACGGGCTGACCGAGACGTCGCCGTCGTGCACCTTCAACGTGACGTCGGAACCCATCCGGCCCGGCACCGTGGGGCGGCCCATGTGGGGCGTCGACGTGGCGGTGGCCGTGGCCGAGGTGGAGGACCGGGTCGAGCTGCTGCCCGTGCCGGCGGCGGGCTCGGCGGTGGGCTCGGCGTCGGGCTCGGCGTCGGGCTCGGCGACCGGGGAGCAGAGCGAGCTCGGCGAGATCGTGGTGCGCGGGCACAACCTGATGAAGGGGTACCTGGGCCGCCCGGACGCCTCGGCGGCCGCCGTCGTGGACGGCTGGTTCCGCACCGGCGACCTCGGCACCGTGGACGCGGACGGCATCGTGACGATCGTGGACCGCAAGAAGGACATGATCATCCGCAGCGGCTACAACGTGTATCCCACCGAGGTCGAGGCGGTGCTGGCCCGCTACCCGGGCGTCGCGCTGGCCGCGGTGTTCGGCGTGCCCGACGCCGCGCGCGGGCAGGAGGTGCACGCCGCCGTCGTGCCCGCCGACGGGGCCGACGTGGACCCGGACGCCGTCGTCGCGTACATGCGGGAGCACGTCGCGGCGTACAAGTACCCGCGCGTCGTGCACGTCTCGGCCGACCTGCCGCTCGGCCCGAGCGGCAAGGTGCTCAAGCGCGAGCTGACGGCCCGCCACACGCCGCCGGCTGCGGGGTCGGCGTCGGCCCCGACGTCGGCCCCGCTCCCGACGCGGGAGCCAGCTCCGACGCAAGAGCCGACGCGGGAGCCGACGCCGACGCGGGAGCCGTGACGCGATGCGTCGAGGGTGCGCTTCTACCCCGTCATTCGGCCCGGAATCAGCACGTTTTCGGGCCCAATGGCGGGGTAGAAGCGCACCATCGGCGGCGGCCGGCGCGGCGGCGGCGCTACGCCGGCGGCGCGGGCGGCGGGGTGACGCCCAGGTGTCGCTTGACCGCCGCGCGGATGACGTCCGGGACCGGGACCGGGCGGCGGCCCGCCTGGTCCACGAAGACGTGCGTGAAGCTGCCCGTCGCGTACGCCTCGCTCCGGTCGGGCGCGCCCGCGCGCAGGATCGCCAGGTCCCAGGTGAGCGAGGTGCGCCCGAGGCGCCCGACGGCGACGTCGACCTCCAGCTCCTCGGGGAACGACGCCGGGGCGAGGAACTCGCAGGACGACGCACGGGCCAGCCCGATCACGTCGCCCGCGGGGTCCAGGTCGGTGTGCCGGATGAGCCAGGTGTTCACCGCCGTGTCCATGGCCTCGTAGTACACGGTGTTGTTCATGTGCCCGTACTGGTCGTTGTCGTTCCAGCGCAGCGGGAAGGGGTGCCGATAGCCCATCGAGCCAGCGTAGACCGACCCCAGGGGGTCGGTGCAACATATCCAAGAATGATGCATACTGGACATACAGATCGACGACGATCGGAGGACCGATGACGCTCGCACCCGAGCCACCCGCCACTGAGCCGGGCACCGACCTGCTGGAGGCGGACTTCTACGCCTTCCAGGACCTGCTCACCCCGGCCGAGCAGAAGAAGGCCCTGGCCGTCCGCGAGTTCATGGAGCGCGAGGTGCGCCCCATCGCGGACGACTACTGGGAACGCGCCGAGTGCCCCGTGCACCTGTTCAAGCCGTACGCGCAGCTCGGCACCATCGGGTCCGGCTGGGCCGAGACGCAGGGGGAGGAGACCTCGGCCGTGTTCCGCGGCTGGGTCGGCATGGAGACGGCGCGCGTCGACTCCTCGTTCTGCACCTTCATCGGGGTCTCCGGCGGCCTGGCCATGACCTCGATCGGCATCGGGGGCAGCGCCGACCAGCGCGCGCGGTGGCTGCCGCCCATGGCGGCCGGCGACCTGATCGGCGCGTTCGGGCTCACCGAGCCCCTCGCCGGCTCCGACACCGCCAAGGGCCTGCGCACCACCGCCACCCGCACGGGCGACACCTGGGTGCTGAACGGCGCCAAGCGCTGGATCGGCAACGCCACGTTCGCCGACGTCGTGGTGATCTGGGCCAAGGACACCGCCGACGACCAGGTCAAGGGCTTCCTGGTGCGCAAGGGCACGCCCGGCTTCACCGCCACCAAGATCGAGCGCAAGCAGTCCCTGCGCATCGTGCAGAACGCCGACATCGTGCTCGACGGCGTGCGGGTGGACGAGGCCGACCGGCTGCAGCACATCGACAACTTCCGCGACGTCGCCAAGGTGCTGCGCATCACGCGCGACGGTGTGTCCTGGCAGGCGCTGGGCACCATGATCGGCGCCTACGAGGCCGCCGTGGCCTACACCAGGCAGCGCGAGCAGTTCGGCAACCCCATCGCCAGCTACCAGCTCATCCAGGACAAGCTCGCCACGGCCTACGCGAACGTCACGGCGAGCTTCGCGATGTGCGTGCGCGTGGCCCAGCTCCAGGACCTCGGCACGCAGAAGGACGCCCACGCCGCGATGGCCAAGGCGTTCGTCACCACCCGCATGCGCGAGACCGTCGCGCTGTGCCGGGAGGCGTGCGGCGGCAACGGGATCACACTGGATCACGGCGTCGCGCGGTTCTTCGCCGACGCCGAGGCGGTCTACACGTTCGAGGGGACCAAGGACATGAACCAGCTCATCGTGGGCCGTGCCATCACCGGCCACGCGGCGTTCGTCTGAGGATGCCGCCCACCTGGTTCACCACTGGCTCAAGGAGGAGCAAATGACCGAGGCCTACATCGTCGCCACCGCGCGCTCGCCCATCGGACGCGCGCACAAGGGGTCGCTGAAGGACGTGCGCCCCGACGACCTCGCCGCCGAGATGGTGCGCGCCGCCGTCGGGCAGGTGCCGGGCCTGGACCCGGCGCGCATCGACGACCTGCTGCTGGGCTGCGGCCTGCCCGGCGGCAAGCAGGGCATGAACCTGGCGCGGATCGTCGCAGTGCTGTGCGGCTGGGACATGGTGCCCGGCGCGACCGTCACGCGCTACTGCAGCTCCAGCCTGCAGACCACGCGCATGGCGTTCCACGCGATCAAGGCGGGCGAGGGCGACGTGTTCGTCTCCGCGGGCGTGGAGTCCGTCAGCTCGTTCGCCACCGGGTCGAGCGACTACATCCCGGGCGTGGACCTGCACAACCCCGTCTTCGCCGACGCCCTGGCCCGCACCGAGAAGCGCGCCGGGGCCGGCGCCGGCCTGTGGACCGACCCGCGGCTGGAGGGCGTGCTGCCCGACGCCTACATCTCCATGGGCCAGACGGCGGAGAACGTCGCCGCCCTGCGCGGCGTCACGCGCGCCGAGCAGGACGAGTTCGCCGCCCGCAGCCAGCAGCGGGCGGAGGCCGCCGTCGCGGCCGGGTTCTGGGCCCGGGACATCACGCCTGTCACCCTCCCCGACGGCACGGTCGTCTCCGCCGACGACGGCCCGCGGCCGGGCACCACCGTGGAGAAGCTCGCCACGCTGGAGCCGGTGTTCCGCCCCGACGGCAGCGTCACCGCGGGCAACGCCTGCCCTCTGAACGACGGCGCGGCCGCGGTCGTCGTCGTGTCCGGCCGCGTGGTCGACGAGCTCGGCCTGACGCCGCTGGCCCGCATCGTGTCCACCGGGGTCAGCGGGCTGTCGCCGGAGATCATGGGGCTCGGCCCCGTCGACGCCAGCCGGCAGGCGCTGCGCCGCGCCGGGCTCACGGTCGACGACATGGACCTCGTGGAGATCAACGAGGCGTTCGCCGCGCAGGTGATCCCGTCGGCGCGCGAGCTCGGCGTCGAGCCGGAGCGGCTGAACGTCAACGGCGGCGCCATCGCCGTCGGGCACCCGTTCGGGATGACCGGGGCGCGCATCACCTCCACCCTGATCAACGCGCTCGCGGACACCGGCGGCCAGTACGGTCTGGAGACGATGTGCGTGGGCGGCGGCCAGGGCATGGCGATGGTGCTGGAGAAGCTCTGATGCTGATCACCGGTGCCGTGCTGGAGCGCTGCGGCGCGCCGGCGCCCTATGCGGAGTCGCGGCCGGTCACCGTCGGGCCACTGGAGCTCGACCCGCCCGGCGAGCGCGAGGTGCTGGTGCGCATCGAGGCCGCGGGGCTGTGCCACTCCGACCTGTCGGTCGTGGACGGCAACCGCGCCCGGCCGGTGCCGATGCTGCTCGGCCACGAGGCCGCCGGGATCGTGGAGGCGACCGGCCCGGGTGCGCGCCTCGCCGTCGGGCAGCGGGTGGTCATGACGTTCCTGCCGCGCTGCGGGCAGTGCGCGCAGTGCGCCACCGACGGGCGCCTGCCGTGCGCGGTCGGGTCGGCGGCCAACGCGGCCGGCACGCTCGTGGGCGGCGGACGGCGGCTGTCGCGGACTGTTCCCGGGGCCGACGGCGGGGCCGGCGGCGTCCAGGAGGTGCACCACCACCTCGGGGTGAGCGCGTTCGCCAGCCACGCCGTGGTGTCCGAGACCTCCGTGGTGCCCGTCGACGACGACGTCCCGCCCGACGTCGCCGCCCTGCTCGGCTGCGCGGTGCTGACCGGCGGCGGCGCCGTCGTCAACGCCGGCCGGCCCGCGCCGGGCGACCGGGTGGCCGTCGTGGGGCTCGGCGGCGTGGGCATGGCGGCGCTCCTGGTGGCCGTCGCGCTCGGGCACGAGGTCGTGGGCGTCGACGCCGTGCCCGCCAAGCTCGACCTGGCGCGCGAGCTCGGCGCGACCGTCGCGATCGGGCCGCAGGAGGCCGCCGACCAGTCGCTGCGCGCCCCCGTGGTGATCGAGGCGGCGGGCTCGGCCCGCGCGTTCGAGACCGCTTACGCCCTCACCGCCCCGGGCGGCACCACCGTCACGGTCGGCCTGCCGCACCCCGACGCGCGGGCGAGCATCTCGCCCCTGAGCCTGACCGCCGAGGCGCGCACCGTCGTCGGCTCCTACCTCGGCTCGGCCGTGCCGAGCCGCGACATCCCGCGGTACGTCGAGCTGTGGCGGGCCGGGCGGCTGCCCCTGGAGCGGCTGGTGTCCGACCGCATCACCCTGGACGACCTGCCCGCCGCGCTCGACCGCCTCGCGTCCGGCGCGGCGCTGCGGCAGCTCGTGATGTCCTGACCCCGAGAAGTTCACGCAACGAGAGGAAACCCCTGATGACTCGTACAGCCATCGTCACCGGAGCGGCCCGCGGCATCGGCGCCGCCACGGCCCGCCGGCTCGCGCAGGACGGCTTCGCCGTCGCCGTCCTGGACCTCCTGGAGGACCAGGCGAAGACCACCGCGGAGGCCATCGTGGCCGACGGCGGGCGCGCGCTCGCCGTCGGCGTCGACGTCGCCGACGAGGACTCGGTCGCCGCCGCCGTCGCCCGCGTCACCGCCGAGCTGGGCGCGCCCACCGTGCTGGTGAACAACGCCGGGATCCTGCGCGACAACCTGCTGTTCAAGATGTCGGTGGGCGACTGGGACGCCGTGCTGGGCGTGCACCTGCGGGGCGCGTTCCTGATGACGCGGGCCGTGCAGGCGCACATGGTGGAGGCGAAGTACGGCCGCGTCGTGAACCTGTCGTCGACGTCGGCGCTCGGCAACCGCGGCCAGGCCAACTACTCGGCGGCCAAGGCGGGCATGCAGGGCTTCACCAAGACCCTGGCGATCGAGCTCGGCAAGTTCGGCGTCACCGCGAACGCCGTGGCGCCCGGCGTGATCGAGACCGACATGATCCGGGAGACCGCCGAGCGCATCGGGGTGTCCCTGTCCGACTACCTGAGCGTGGCCGCCAAGGACGTGCCCGTGGGGCGCGTGGGTCAGCCCGAGGACATCGCGAACGCCGTGTCGTTCTTCTGCGCGGAGCAGTCCGGGTTCGTCTCGGGCCAGGTGCTGTACGTGGCGGGCGGCCCCAAGGCATGAGTGCCGGCGTGGACAGCGTGATCGCCGTCGACTCGCCGGCTGACCTCGCCGACGCCGTGGGCCGGACCGCCACGGGCGAGTGGTTCGAGGTCACGCAGGAGCGGATCGCCGCCTTCGCCGACGCGACCGAGGACCACCAGTGGATCCACCTCGACGCCGAGCGGGCGGCCGCCGGGCCGTTCGGCTCCACGATCGCGCACGGCTACCTCACGCTGTCGCTGCTGCCGCGCCTGGCGTCGTCGCTCGTGCAGGTGGGCGGCGTCGCCATGGTGATGAACTACGGCATGGACCGGCTGCGGTTCCTCAGCCCGGTGCCCTCGGGCGCGCGTGTGCGGGCCGTCACCGAGATCCTCTCGGCCGAGCCGACGACGGCCGGCGTGCGGCTGGCCTCGAAGGTCACCGTCGAGATCGAGGGGGCCGAGAAGCCGGCCCTCGTGGCGCACACGCTGTCGCTCTACGTCCTGGAGACCTGAGGGCGCCGCGGATCTGAGGGCGCGCCGCGCGCTCCGAGAACGACGTGAGGTACCGATCCTGACCGGGGTCGGTACCTCACGTCGTTCGACGACCTGGCCTCGAAGTGGATCCTGAAGCGAGGTCCCGGAGGAAGGTGTGCTGGGGGAGATGTGGCCGGGTGGGCCGCATTCCGTTCACCCTGGCCCCGCAGAATTCGGCCCAGCCGGACTGTCCGGCAGGGCCGGCATACCCGGGGCGCGGCCGAACGGAGTTCAGCCCGACCGGCACCCACCGAATCAGTGGTGTCCGACCCAGAGGGCGCCCGTGACTGCCGTCAGCGGCACCGCAGTGTTGCGGAACAGATGGTTTGACAGCGCGCGCCAGGAGCGATGTACTGGTGTTCTATCGAACACGTGTTCGTAAGTGCTCCACCACCGGTCTCCGCCGGCAGGCACCATCGCTGGAGGGACATGACCGTCGTAACCATCTCCTCGAAGGCCGACACCGCCGCCGACGCAGTCCCTGCCGGCGACGGCAGCAAGCACGCGCAGGCGCTCGCGGCGCTGCGGTCGGCCGAGGCGCGCACCGGCGTCCGCCGGCAGGCCACGGCCGCGCGGGCGGCGCAGCCCGTCCAGACCGTCCGCGCCGAGCAGCCCGTCGAGGCGCACCGGGTGCAGGTCCGGGCGCTGCGGGGCGGGCTCCTGACCGATCCGTTGCCGGCGTCCGCGTCCGTGGAGAACCACCGGTCTGCGGCGGGCGCCGCGCCGTCGTCGGGCGGCCGGGTGGGGCACCCGGGCGAGGACACGCGCGTGCTGCCCGTGCACCCGCACCTGGCCGCCCTCCTGCCGGACGGCGGCCTGCGGGCCGGGACCACCGTGGTGGTCCGGGGCTCGACGTCGCTGCTGCTCACCCTGCTCGCCGAGGCGTCCCGGGACGGGGCCTGGACGGTGCTGGTCGGGTACCCGGCCGCCGGGCTGGCCGCCGCGGCCGACGCCGGGTGCGACCTGGCGCGCACCCTGGTGGTCCCGCTGCCGGCCGGGTCGGGGGTGGACGCGCCCGCCGTGCTCGCCGCGCTGATCGACGGCATGGACGTGGTGGTGGTCGGGCCGGAGGTGGCCCTGCTGGACCAGGACCGCCGCCGCCTGACGGCGCGCGCCCGCGACCGAGGCACCGTCCTGCTCCCCACGGCCCCGTTGAGTGCTGGGTATTCGTCGCTCGAACGGCCCTCGACGGGGCGAATGTCCAGCACTCAACGGGACGTGGGCGGCTGGGCCGGGGCACACGTGGTGCTCGAGGCCACCGGCGGGGCCTGGTCGGGGGTCGACGGCGGGGTGGGCTGGCTGCGGCGCCGGACCCTGCGGGTACGCCGCACCGGGCGGGGGAGCGCGGCGCGGCCGGTGCACCTGGACGTCGAGGTGCCGGTGTGCCGGGCGGCCGTGACAGAACCCCTCGGCGCCTGGGGCCCGGGCACCGTGCGGGACGAGGTCGTGCGGGACGAGGTCGTGCGGGACACGGACGCCGAGGGCCGGCCGTCGCTGGAGCTGGTGGGATGAGCGAGCGCACCGCCACCGCGACGGCCGTGACCCGCACCGCGTGCCTCTGGGTGCCCGACTGGCCGGTCGTCGCCGCCCTGGTCGTGGCCGGCCTCGGCCCCGAGGTGCCCGCCGCCGTCACGGGCGGTCCCGGCGGGCGGATCGTCGCGGTGTCCGCCCCCGCGCGCAGCGCCGGGGTGCGCCGCGGCATGCGGCGTCGCGAGGCCCAGGGGCGCTGCCCCGACCTGCAGCTCTGGACCGCCGACGACGCCCGCGACGCCCGCGAGTTCGAGCCTGTCGCCGTGGCCGCCGAGACCGTGGTCTCCGGGCTGGAGATCGCCCGCCCGGGACTGCTCCTGCTGCCGTCCGGCGGCGCGGCCCGCTACCACGGCTCCGAGCACGACCTGGCGCGCGAGCTGACCGAGCAGGTCGCCGTCCGCACCGGCCACGAGTGCCAGGTCGGGGTCGCGGACGGCTACCTGGCCGCCGTCCTCGCGGCCCGGGACGACGCCGTCGTGCCGCCGGGGGACTCCCGCGACTACCTCGCGCCCCGCCCCGCCGCCGTCCTCGTGCACGCCCGGCCCGCCGACCGGGCGCTGACCGAGCTGGTCGACCTGTGGCGCCGCCTCGGCGTTCGGACGCTCGCGGACCTGGCCGCCCTGCCCGACGCCGCCGTCGCCGCCCGGTTCGGCGACCTCGGCGTGTGGGCGCAGCGCCTCGCCCGCGGGCAGGACGTGCGCCCGCCCGCCCGGCGCCGGCTGGTGGAGGACCTGACCGTCACCGAGGAGCTGGACCCGCCGGCGCACCGGGTCGACGTCGCGACCTTCGCCGCCCGCCGCCTCGCCGAGCGTCTGCACGACGACCTGCACCGGCGCGGCCTGGCGTGCGGCCGGCTGCGGATCACGGCCCGCGCCGTCGACCCGGTCACGGGCGAGGCCCGCACCCTGGAACGGCTGTGGCGCACCGACGACACCCTCGGCGGGCTGTCGGCCGCCCGCATCACCGACCGCGTGCGCTGGCAGCTCGAGGGCTGGCTCACGGCGTCGTCCCTCGGGCAGGGCGAGCAGCCCGCCCCGATCGCGGGCCTGAGCCTGGCCGCCGAGGAGGTCACCCCCGCCGGGGCCCTGCAGCCGCGCCTGTGGGGGCCCGGCGCGGGCGAGGACCTGCGCGCCCGCCGCGCCGTCGAGCGCGTGCAGGCTCTGCTCGGCGGCGACGCCGTGCTCACCGTGCGGCTCCAGGGCGGGCGCGACCCCCGCGACCGCGTGCAGCTCGTCCCCTACGGCGAGCAGGTCCCGCCCGAGCGCGACCCCGACCGGCCCTGGCCCGGCGCCCTGCCGCCGCCGGCGCCGTCGGTCGTGCTGCCCGAGCCCGTCCCCGCGCGGGTGCTCGACGCCGCCGGCCGGCCCGTCGTCGTCGACGTGCGGCTGGCGGTCAGCGGCGAGCCGGCCCGCGTGGTGGTGCCGGAGGAGACGGCGGGCGGCGGCTCGGGCGGTGCCGCCGGCGGTGCGTCCGGTGCGTCCGGGGGGTCCGGCAGCGTGCCGGGCAGTCGGGCGTCGGGCGACGTCGCCTCCGGCAGGGCGGACGACGGCGGCGCGTGGGCCGGTCTCGACGCCGCCGTCGTCGACTGGGCGGGGCCCTGGCCGGTCGCCGAACGGTGGTGGACGTCGCGGGGCAAGCGCCGGGTGTTCCTCCAGGTGGTGGTCGACGGCCCCGGCCGGTCCGGGGAGCTCACGCTCGGCCTGCTGCTGTCGTCGGCGGCGGGGACGTGGTCCCTGGAGGCTCTGTATGACTAGGACCGGGACGGTGGACGTGCCGTACGCCGAGCTGCACGCGCACTCCGCGTTCAGCTTTCTCGACGGCGCCTCGCACCCCGAGGAGCTCGCCGCCGAGGGCGCGCGCCTCGGGCTGAAGACGCTCGCGATCACCGACCACGACGGGCTGTACGGCGTGGTGCGGTTCTCGCAGGCGGCGAAGAAGGTCGGGCTCAAGACGGCGTTCGGGGCGGAGCTGCACCTGCCGGCCCTCGTCGGCGTGGGGGCCGCGCCCGTGCTCGACCCGCCGACCGGGGTCCCCGACCCGCGCGCGACGCACCTGCTCGTGCTGGCGCGCGGGCCGCAGGGGTACCGCAATCTGTCGAGCGCGATCGGCACCGCGCACCTCGACGCGGGCGTCAAGGGCGCCGCGAACTACACGCTGGAAGGCCTGGGCGAGGCGGCGAGAGGCGAGTGGCTGGTCCTGACGGGCTGCCGCAAGGGCCCGCTCCGCCAGGCCCTCACGCCCTCGTTGAGTGCTGGCTATCTGCGCCCTCAAAACGATTCGACGCCGCAGATGGCCAGCACTCAACGAGGGGGGAATCGGGTTGATCGGTTGGAGCGGGGGCGGCGGGAGCTGGCGCGGTTGGTGGATGCGTTCGGGCGGGACAACGTGGCCGTCGAGATCAGCGCCACCGGGGACCCGCGCGACGCCGACCTGCACGACGCGCTCGCCCTCCTGGCGCAGGAGGCGCGGCTGCCGCTGGTCGCCACCACCGCCGCGCACTACGCCCGCCCCCGGGACGCCGACCTCGCCGGGGCGCTCGCGGCGGTCCGGGCCCGGTCGAGCCTGGACGACCTGGACGGCTGGCTGCCCGGCGCGCCCACCGCGCACCTGCGCAGCGGCGCGGAGATGGCGCGCCTGCACCGCAGGCACCCCCAGGCCGTGCCGACGGCGGCCGCGCTGGGCGCCGAGTGCGAGTTCGACCTGAAGCTCATCGCGCCGAGGCTGCCGCCCTACCCCGTCCCGGAGGGGCACGACGAGAAGTCCTGGCTGCGCGAGCTCGCCTACCAGGGCGCGACCCGGCGCTACGGCCCCCGGGAGGGCAACCGGAAGGCCTGGAAGCAGATCGACCACGAGCTGAGGGTCATCACCGACCTGGAGTTTCCCGGGTACTTCCTCGTGGTCTACGACCTGGTGGAGTTCTGCCGGCGCAACGGCATCCTCGCGCAGGGGCGGGGCAGCGCCGCGAACTCGGCGGTCTGCTTCGCCCTGGGGATCACCGCCGTGGACGCGGTGAAGCACGGGCTGCTGTTCGAGCGGTTCCTCGCGCCGGAGCGGGACGGCCCGCCGGACATCGACGTCGACATCGAGTCGGTACGGCGCGAGGAGGTGATCCAGTACGTCTACGAGAAGTTCGGGCGCACGCACGCGGCGCAGGTCGCCAACGTCATCTCCTACCGGCCGCGCTCCGCGGTGCGCGACGCCGCCCGCGCGCTCGGCTACGACCTCGGCCAGCAGGACGCCTGGTCCAAGAGCATCGAGCGCTGGGGCTCGCTCAAACCGAGGGTGCCCACCCCGCCGTCGGCCGGCGTACCAGGCGGCGTACCAGGCGGCGTGCCGGGCGGCGTGCCCGACGGCGCCCCCGGCGCCGGACCCGCCCCGCAGAACCGGACCGCCGCCAAGGACGCCCGCATGACAGCGCTGTGGGGGCCGGGGGAGAACGGCACCTTTGTCGACGTGCTCGCCCAGGAGGCGCGCGCCGCGGGCGAGCCCCGGGAGCGCGCCGACGACACCCACGACGTCGTGCCGTTCCGCACGCCGCCGTCGGCCGCGCAGGAGGGGGAGATCCCCGACGACGTCCTCGACCTCGCCGACCGCATGCTCCGCCTGCCCCGCCACCTGGGCATCCACTCCGGCGGCATGGTCATGTGCGACCGCCCGGTGATCGAGGTGGTCCCCGTCGAGTGGGCGCGCATGGAGGGGCGCACCGTGCTGCAGTGGGACAAGGAGGACTGCGCCGACGCCGAGCTGGTCAAGTTCGACCTGCTGGGCCTGGGCATGCTGACCGCCATCCGGTACGCCTTCGAGTCCGTCGAGGAGCACACCGGGAAACGTCTTGAGCTGCACGACCCGCCGCAGGACGACCCGCTCGTGTACGACCTCCTGTGCGCCGCCGACACCGTGGGCGTGTTCCAGGTGGAGTCGCGCGCCCAGATGGCGACCCTCCCGCGGCTGCGGCCGCGCGACTTCTACAGCATCGTCGTGGAGGTCGCGCTCATCCGGCCCGGCCCCATCCAGGGCGGCTCCGTGCACCCGTACATCGAGCGGGCCCGCGGGCGCGAGAAGGTCGAGTACCTGCACCCGCTGCTCAAGAACTCCCTGGGCCGCACCCTGGGCGTGCCGCTGTTCCAGGAACAGCTCATGCAGATGGCGATCGACGTCGCCGGGTTCACGCCCAAGGAGTCCGACGAGCTGCGTCGCGCCATGGGGTCCAAGCGGTCCCAGGAACGCATGGAGGCACTGCGCGAACGGCTCTACGCCGGGATGACCGCGAGCAAGATCCCGCCCGGGGTGCAGGAGCAGATCTTCGAGAAGCTCAGGGCCTTCGCCGACTTCGGCTTCCCCGAGTCGCACGCCTACTCCTTCGCGCACCTCGTGTACGTGAGCTCGTGGCTCAAGGTGCACCACCCGGCCGCGTTCTACGCGGGGCTGCTCGCGGCCCAGCCCATGGGGTTCTACTCCCCGCAGTCCCTGGTCGCCGACGCGCGTCGGCACGGGGTGCGCGTGCTGCGGCCCTCCGTCGCGGCGTCCCGGGTGCTCTCCTCGGTCGAGCGGGTGCCTCCGCCCGGCGAAGCGACGCCTTCGCCCGACGAGCCCGCCGAGACCCCGGCCGCGTCCGTCGCCCACCTCGTCCGGGCCGACCCGGCGCTCGCGGTCCGCATGGGGCTGGAGTCCGTGCGGGGCATCGGGAAGGACAAGGCGGAGGAGATCGTGGCGGCCCGCGACGCCGCGGGCCCGGCGGGGTTCGTGTCGCTGCGGGACCTCGTGCGGCGGGTCGAGCTGTCGACGGCGCAGCTCGAGGCGCTCGCGACGGGCGGGGCGCTGGAGCCGCTCGGCGTCGACCGGCGGGAGGGCCTGTGGGCCGCGGGCGCGCTGGGCCAGGAGGGGCCGACGACGCTGCCCGGCGTCAGCGTCGGCGTCGACGCCCCGGTGCTGCCGGGGATGAGCGAGGTCGAGCTGGCGCAGGCCGACGCGTGGACGACCGGCGTCACGCCCGACTCGTACCCGACGCAGCACGTCCGGCCGGGGCTGGAGGCGGCGGGCGTGCTCACGGTCGCCCAGGCGATGGTGACCGAGCCGGGACGCCGGGTCGCCGTTGGCGGGGTGGTGACGCACCGGCAGCGGCCGGGTACCGCCGGGGGCGTGACGTTCCTGTCCCTGGAGGACGAGACGGGGCTGCTGAACGTGATCTGCACCGTCGGGCTGTGGCAACGGTTCCGCCGGGTCGCGCGGTCGGCGCAGGCGATGGTGATCCGCGGACGGATCGAGGCCGCCGACGGCGCTGTCAACCTCCTGGCCGAACACCTCGCCCCGCTGACGCTGGCGGTCCCGGGGCGGTCGCGGGACTTCCGGTAGGGCGGCGTCAGCCCAGGTAGAGCAGGCCGGTGCTCGTCGCCCACAGCGCCGCCGAACCCGCGCCGACGAGCACCGCGGAGATCACGTAGAACCAGATCTTCATGCGGTGCCCGGCGATGCGCAGCAGCACGGCCAGGCCGAACGCGGCGACCGCGAGGGCGGGGGCGGCGAGGAACGGGTCGCCCCCCTGGGCGTCCTGGGTGACCAGCACGTACACGGCGCTGACCAGCAGCAGCCGCGGGACCCAGCGCAGCAGGGCGCCGAGCAGCCGGACCGGCCACGGCCTCCGGCGCGGCGCGGCGGCGGCGGGCGCCGGCGTGCGCGGCTGCTTGCCCGGCCGCGCACCCTGCTGCCTGCCCGGCTGCGCGGCCTGCGGTCCGCCTGGTTGCACGGCCTGTTGTCCGCCCGGCTGCATGCTCTGCGGGCGCACGGCGGTCCGCTGTGCGGCGGCGGGGCGGACGGGCTGCCTGGCCGGCTGGGCGACGGGCTGCGCGCCCTGCTGCCTCGTCGGCTGCGCGACGGGCGCCCGGCCCGGCTGCACGGCCGGCATCGGCCGGGTGGTGCGCAGGGACGGGCTGGGCGCGGCCTGCCGCGGGGCGGGGCCGAGGTGCTTCACCGGGCTCTTGCGCGGCTGGTACGACTGCGGCGGCGGAACCTGGCTGCGCACCACCTGGGTCGCCGTGGCCGACGGCGGCGCCGTGGCGGCGGACCCCGCCGCGGCCGACCCGACCGGGGTCACGGACCGCGGCCGGCTGGTGACGGGTGCCCGCTTGCTCGCCGGCGCGGGCTCGGGGCTGCGGAACGCGCGCCAGCCGCGGAGCGTGTCCGCGTGCCCCTCCGGGGGAGTGGCGGCCCGCCAGCGCATCGCCAGCCAGATCCAGTCCTTGATCTCGGCCGGGGTGCGGCCGCCCGCGACCTCCGCGCCGATCTCCGCGATGTGGTCGGCCACGACCTGCTCCGCGGCACCGTCGAAACCGTCCGCGTGCACCTCGGTCAGCACGCTCATCAGCGCCCGGTCGTAGACCAGGGCGTGCCAGGGCTCCGGGACCCGGGTGGGCGTGACCTCGTCCGCCCGGTCGAGGTCACGCTGGAACATCTTGGTGTGACCCCGGCCGGGCAGGATGTCCGTCGAGGGCAGCGCGGCGACCTCGGCGGCGGTCACGCCGTCGCTGACGAGCTGCGAGGTGAGCAGGAGCGTCGGGTCGGGCGTCGCGCTCGCGATCCGGGCGCGCACCACGCTCGCGATGTTCTCCAGCGGCGGCCGGTGGTTCGGCTGGTACCGCGTCATGGCCAGCACCAGGGACTGCAGGTGCCGGTCGATGGCCGGGCGCTCGGGCAGGGGGTCGTCGTCCGGCACGACGCCGGCCGGCTCCTCCTCCACGAGGTCGGCGGGCGTCAGGTCCCGGCCCAGGAAGTTCAGGTCCAGCGGCAGCGCGCCCGTGCTCGCGTACACGAGGAGCAGCCCGAGGCTGTACACGTCGGACCGCGGGTGCACCCGGCGTCCGAACAGCTCGGGCGCCATGTAGGCCATGGTCCCGGCCGGCTGCGTGGAGGTCGCGGCGTCGAACACCTTGGCGATGCCCAGGTCGATGAGCACGGCGCGGTCGCCGTCGACCATGATGTTCGCCGGCTTGAGGTCGCGGTGCAGGCAGCGCTCCTCCTGCAGCACGCGCAGCGCGTCGACGATCTGCCGGGCCAGGTGCAGCGCCTCCGGGCCGGACAGCGGCCCCTCCTCGCGCACCCGGTCGCGCAGCGTGGTGCCGGGCACGAGCTCCATCGCGAACCAGGGCTGCGTCGCGTCCAGTCCGGCCTCGACGAACCGCGGGAAGCCCCGGCCGTCCAGCCGTTCCAGCAGGTGCGCCTCCTGCGCGAAGCGCTCGCGGGCGTCGTCGTGCAGGCCGGTCAGGACCTTGAGGGCCACCTCGGTGCCGTCGTCGGCCTGCGCCTGGTACACGTGCGCGAAACCGCCGTGGCCCAGCGCCTCGGCGAGCGTGAACCGGCCCAGGCGCTCCCCGCTGGCGGGGATGCGCCGCACCGGCCGCATGGGCAGGGCGGCGGCGCGGGGGGCGGGGGCGGGTGCTGGGGGTTGGACGGCCTCCGCGGGTGGGGCGGGCGGGAGCTCCGGGGTGGGTTCCGGGTCCGGGGCGGACGCCGCGGCGGACTCCGGTTCCGGCAGGGGCGCCGGCTCGGCGTCGGCCGTGGTCGGCGGTGCCGGGACGGGCCCGGGCTCCGCGGCGGATCCGGCCTTGGCGGGGTCTGCCTCAGCCTCGGCTTCAACGGACTCAGGGGCGTCGTCCGGCTCGGCGACAGTGTTGGTCTCGGCGGGCTCAGGAACATCGGTCGGCTCCGCGACCGGCTGCTCCGCGTCCGCCGGCTGCTCCGCGAGCGGCGGCTCAGGGACCGGACCGGGCTCCGCGGGCTCAGGGTCGCGTCCCGAGGACAGCCCAGGTTCCGCGGTCGGCTCAGGATCGTCCGCGGGCTCGTCGACGTCGTCCGCGGGCTCACCCGCGCCGTCGTCCGCGGGCTCGGCGCCGTCGTCCGCGCTCGGCGGCGCGGGTACGGGCGCGAGCTCCCTGGTCGGATCCTCGTCCGGCGGGGCGGGGACCGGCGCGAGCTCCGGGGTCGGCGGGGGGCCTGCTGCGGGCTCGGGCTCCGTTGACGGGACCGGACCGGGGCCGACGGCCGCTGGCGCGACCTCGCCGACGCCGGGTGCTGGTGACGTCATGCCGGAAAACCTACCAGCGGACCCCCGCTGATCGGAGGAAAGTCCACGCCGGGTCTTTAACCCGTTGACCACAGCAGTTGCTGCCGGAGCAGGCCTGATCCGGCAGCAACTGCTGTGCTCGACCTAGACACCCTGGGTGCGGTACCAGCTGATCTTTTCCCGCAGGCGGTCCTGCTGGGTGCGCAGGGCGTCGATCGACTCCTGCACCCGCCGGTCGTGCTCCTCCAGCAGCGCGACGCGCGCGGCCAGGGTCGCCTCGTCGAGCGACAGCTCGGCGTAGCGCTTGACGTCGGCGATCGGCATGCCGGTGTCGCGGAGGCAGTGCACCAGGTCGAGCCAGCCCAGGTCGTCCTGGGTGTAGGTGCGGTGCCCGCCCGACGTCCGCGCGATGGGCCGCAGGATGCCCTCGCGCTCGTAGTAGCGCAGCGTGTCGATGCTGAAACCGGAGACCTCGGCGGCCTGCGCGGGCGAATACGTGATCATGTGCTCATCCTGCCCTTGACCTGGAGTGCGCTCCAGGGTTTTCGCTGCTCTCATGACCACGACCCGGAGCACCACCCAGCACGCCACCATCCACGACACCCCGCCCGCCGCACGTCTGGTGCTCGGCGCGATGATGTTCGGCACCGCCGTCGACGAGGCCACGTCGTTCGCCCTGCTCGACCAGTTCGTCGACGCCGGCGGCCGCTGGATCGACACCGCCGACTGCTACGCCTTCTGGGCGAGCGAGTCCGGCTACGGCGGGCAGAGCGAGGAGGTGCTCGGCCGCTGGCTCGCCGCGCGCCCCGGCGTGCGCGACCGCGTGCTGCTCTCCACCAAGTTCGGGGCCGAGCCGCGCGACGCCGCCGACTGGCCCGCCTCCCGCACCGGCCTCTCCGCCGCCGCGGTCCGCGAGCAGCTCACCCGCAGCCTGCGCCGGCTCGGCACCGACCACGTCGACCTGGCCTGGGCCCACATGGAGGACCGTTCCGTCCCGGTCGAGGAGACGGCCGAGGCCTGCGCGGCCCTCGTGTCCGACGGCGTCGTGGCGCGGATCGGCACCTCGAACCACCCCGCGTGGCGGATCGAGCGGGCCCGGCGCCACGCCGTCGGGCGGGGCGAGGAACCGTTCAGCCTGGTGCAGCACGCCTACAGCTACCTCCAGCCGCGCCCGGGCACGCTCACCGGGAACCACCGGTTCGGCTGGCTCGACGACGAGCTGGTCGACCTGGCCGCCGTCGAGCACCTGGACGTCTGGGCCTACACGCCGTTGCTGTCGGGCGCGTACGACAACCCGGCCAAGCCGATCCCGGAGGTCTTCGACCACCCGGGCACCACGCGGCGCCTCGCCGTGCTCGACGAGGTCGCGGCCGAGCTCGACGCGTCCCGCGGCCAGGTGGTGCTCGCCTGGCTGGCGGCCCGCGGCATCCACCCGATGCTGGGCGGCAGCAAGCCCACCCAGCTGACCACGGCGGTAGCGGCCCTCACGCTGCCGCTCACCGAGACCCAGGTGACCCGCCTGAGCGAGGTGGACGTCACCCCGCCCACCTCCTGACCCTGCACCGCACCGCTGAGTGCTGGCTATCTGCGCTCTCGGAACGTTCCGAGAGCGCAAATGGCCAGCACTCAACGAAAGGGGTCAGGTCAGGTCGATCGTGAGTGGCTCGAACTTGGTCGCCGGCGGGTAGCTGCCGCCCCAGAGCTTCGCGCCGTCCTCCGTGAGCTCGACCTGCTGCCAGGTGAGGCGCGCGCCGTCGTCCGACCGCTCGGGGGCGCCCGCCAGGCGGAACGCGACCGTGCGCACGTCCGCGTCGCGGTCCCGGATGGACATGGTCCAGTCGGGACCGCCGTCGCCCGGGGCGACGACCTCGATGTCCGCGACCTCGCCGACGAACGAGCCGAAGTGCCCGATGAACACCACGGAACCCGTGAATCCGAACGACGTGCCCTCGGCGGACGGGTCGGGCGTGCGTCCCGGGTCGAGCGGAAAGTGGAACGAGGCGCCGCTGCCGCCCACGGCGTCGTCCTGCACGATGCGGCCGCCAGGCGCCCCCATCACGTACATCAGCAGGCTTGCCTTGATCTCCCAGTCCAGATGAGCCACCCGAGAACGGTACTCCCACCTGGGGATTCGCCGTGCTTCGTTCGGCGCGTCGCGCAGGTCCGGTCTCCGGGTCGCCGTGCGTTCACGGGAGCGTCGCCCGGCCGACGACGGCGGGCCTTGCCCCGGCAACCGGACCCGTCCAGGCTCGGGCACATGAAGACCCTCCTGCGCCGCAGCACCGCGGCTCTCGCCGTGACCCTCGTGGGCGTGCTGGCCCTGGGCGCCGCACCGGCGTCGGCCCTGTCCGCCGACGCGGACGACGCCGCCGCACGCGCGGCCGCGCACCACGACCGCACCTTCGACCTGCAGGCCCACCGCGGCGGCATCGCGCTGACCGTCGAGAACACGCTCCCGGCGTTCGACAACGCCCTCGCGCTCGGCGTGAGCACGCTCGAGCTGGACGTGCAGATCACGCAGGACGGGTACGCCGTCGTGACCCACGACCGCGACCCCAGCCCGGCCAAGTGCGTCGACACCGAGCCGGCGTTCCCGGGCGACCCCGAGTTCCCCTACGTGCCGAACAAGACGTACATCAAGGACCTCACGCTCGCGCAGGTCCGCACCCTGGACTGCGGGTCCCTGCGCCAGCCGCAGTTCCCCGGTCAGGAGCTGCACCCGGGCGAGCGGATGCCGCTGCTGTCGGAGGTCCTGGCGCTGGTCAACCGGCACCGGGCGCACCAGGTCAAGCTCAACATCGAGACCAAGGTCGAGGCGGGCGCCCCCGAGCAGACGGCGCCGCGCGAGCAGTTCGTGCAGGTCGTCGCCCGCGAGGTGCGCAAGGCGCGGCTCGTCGACCAGGTGACGATCCAGAGCTTCGACTGGGGTTCGCTCATGCGGATGAGCCAGGTCGAGCCGCGCTTCGGCCTCGTGGCGCTGACCAACGGCCAGCAGTTCCTCCAGGTCGGCGTCGAGGGCGCGTCGCCGTGGCTCGGCGGCCTGGACATCGACGACTTCCCGGGCTCGATCCAGCAGAAGTTCGTCGCGGCCGCCGCCTCCTTCGGCGCCGACGCCGTCTCGCCCGTGCACGGCGACCCGCAGGGCGGCAGCGTGTCCGACCCGGGGTACGTCGCGTTCACCACGCCCGAGCTCGTCCGCGCCGCGCACCGCGCCGGCATGGACGTGATCCCGTGGACCGTCGACGACCGCGCCACGATCGAGTCCCTGATGGACATCGGCGTCGACGGCCTCATCACCGACCGGCCGGACCTGCTGCGCACGATCATGGCGGAGCGCCACCTCAAGCTCCCGAAGCGCTACTGACCGGCGCAACCCAGTGATCGGGCCCAGAACTCTGGTGAGTTCTGGGCCCGATCACTGGGTGGACCAACACCAACGGGTGAGGCCGGGTCAGCCCGCGGCTGTGTCGGCCTCGCCGGTTCCGGCGCGAGGCGCGGCCCGACGGCGTTCGCGGCGTCCGCGGGCCAGCTCCGTCGCCAGGGCGTCGAGCGGCTGGGCGAACGTGTCCTCGAAGCGGGCGAGCCAGGCCCGGGCGGCGGCGGTCCCGGCGTCGTCCACGGAGTAGAGGCGGCGCGTGCCCTCGGCGCGCACCCGCACGAGGCCGGCCTCGCGGAGCACCTTCAGGTGCTGCGAGACCGCCGGCTGCGTGATGCGCACCCGCACCTGGAGCGCGCTGACCAGGGCGCCCGCGGGCTGCTCGCCCGCGACGAGCAGCTCCAGCAGCCGACGTCGGACGGGGTCGCCGAGCGCCTCGAACACCCCGGCCCGGGCCGCGTCGAGCCCGCCGTCCTGCCCGCGCCCGCCCGCGGCGTCGTCCTCGTGCGGTTCGCGCCCGCCTGCGGCGCCGTCCTCCGCCTCGCCGCCGGGGAGCCGGGCGGCGGCGGGCACTCAGGCCTCCGGCTGCGTGGTGTAGAAGGCGATGGTGCGCGCGCCGGCGGCCCGCGCGGAGTCGGTGTCGTCCCCGCCCGCGATCGCGGCGTCGGCCCAGCCCGTGCTCGCCAGCCGCACGAACTCGACACCCACGGGGGAGAGGGTCCATGCCTCGAACTCGCTGGCGTCGTTGGTGGAGCCCGTGGCCAGGTGCAGGCCGAGCCCCAGGAGGGCGAGGTCCCAGCCGACGCCGACGGCGCCGGGGCCGTACCGCTTCCAGAAGTCGGGGTCGACCACGGCCTCGTGCACCAGCTCGAGCGTGGTGCCGCCGTCGGCGGGGCGCAGCGAGACGGTGACCCACGAGACCTGGCCGCCGAACTCCCAGGTGATGTCGAAGCTCTCGGGGGCGTCGCAGCGCTCGACCTGCCCGCCCGCCTGGCCCTCGAACTGATAGCGGCCGCCCACCGAGAGCTCGCCGCTGACCGGCAGGAACCAGCGGGGGAGGCGCTCGGCGGACGTGAGGGCGTTCCAGAGGTCGTCGCGGTCGGCGTCGTAGGTGCGGCGGGCGACCGCGATCTTGGTCGGGGTGCCGTCCCGGCTGCCGTCGCGGACCTCGCGTGTCATGAGCCCGGCAGTGGCGACCGGGTCGATGGTGCTGGTGCTGGTCATGATCTCTCCTTGTATAAGCGGTCACTTATTTATCCCATACGCGGGACAGGTGCGCAAGGTGGCCGGTTGCGCGCGGTGGTCGGAACCCGCAGAAAAAGTGTGCCAAGCGCGTGGCGCCGCGGGTGTCGGTGAGGCGGGGTAGGTTCCGAACATGGCCCAGAGCCCGACGGTCCGCATCGTGGTGGTGCCCGCCACGGCCGACCGGTTCGACGACGTCGCACGCGTCCTCAACCCGAGTGGGCGCGAGCAGGCGTGCTGGTGCATGCACTGGCGCGCGCCGGCCAAGGAGGACGTCACCACGCGCGGCGCCCGGCTGCGCGCCCTGACCGAGGAGGAGCCCGCGCCGGGGATGCTCGCCTACCTCGCGGGCGTGGGTGAAGGCGCCGGCGTGGGTGAAGGTGACGGCGAGGTCGCCGGCTGGCTCGGCTTCTCGGTGCGGTCGGCGGCCCGGTCGCTGCAGCGGTCGCGCGTGCTGCCGGTGGGGGAGCCGGGGACCTGGGCCACCACCTGGGTGTTCATGTGCGTGACGGTGCGCGCGGCCTTTCGCCGGCAGGGGGTCGCGCAGGCGCTGCTCGACGCCGGTGTCGACTACGCCGCGGCGCACGGCGCGACGGCGCTGGACGCCTTCCCCGTGGAGCCCGAGGACGGGCGGCGGGTCCCGGTGAGTGCGGCGTTCGTCGGCACCGTCGCGATGTTCGAGCGAGCGGGTTTCGACCGGCTGGGGCCGACGGCCGCCACGAGCGGGCGGCTGACGCGCTGGCACATGCGGCGGGAGATCGCGGCCTGAGGCCGCGCGCCGTCCGGCACCCCGCCGTCCTGCACCGCGCCGTCCTGCACCGCGCCGTGCCGCACCCTGCCGCCGCGGGACCTACTCCTCGACCGGCACGACCACGCACAGCTCGAACGTGTCCCGGCCCCGCCGCACGAGGTAGCGCGCCCGGTCCGACGCGGCCTCCGAGGCGTTCTCGTCCTTGAAGCTCCAGCGCACGTCGACCCACAGCAGCGCGTCGCCCACCTGCTCGACCGCCTTGATCTCCGGCACAGCGGCGACGAGCCCCTGTTCCCGGCGCGAGGCGAGCATGCCGCCGAGGCTGGTGCGCGCCCCCTCGGCGTCGGGCACCACGACGGACCGGTCCGCCTCGACGATCACCGACGGGTAGGCGAGGCTGTCGGCCAGGGTGTCCAGGTCGCCCGCCCCGAGCGCGACGCCGTAACCGACGAGGAACGCGAGCAGGTCGTCGCGGTCGTACGGGGTGCTGGTCATGCCCACACGCTAGACGGACGCCGCCCGCCCCACCACCTCGTTGAGTGCGGGCTATTTGTTGCTCCGAACCGGTTGGGGCAACAAATAGCCAGCACTCAACGAGGGGTTAGCGGGTGGCGTGGGACAGGGCCTGGGACAGGTCCGCCCAGAGGTCCTCGACGTCCTCCAGGCCCACCGACAGGCGGACCAGGTCCGGCGAGATGCCCGCCTCCTTGCGGGACACCTCGTCCATGATCCGGTGGGTCAGTGACGCCGGGTGCTGGATCAGGCTGTCCACGCTGCCGAGGCTCACGGCCGGGGTGATCAGCCGCACGGCGGAGACCAACGCCACCGGGTCGGCGGAGGTCTCGAACGACACCATCGCCCCGCCGATGCTCGGGTAGTGCACCCGGGTCACCCGCGGGTGCTCCCCGAGCCGGCTGGCCAGCTCGGCGGCCGTGGCCGAGGCCCCGCGCACGCGCACCGGCAGCGTCGCCAGGCCGCGGAGCAGCTCGTACCCCGCCATGGGGTGCAGCATGGCCCCGGTGACGAACCGGACCTGGCGCAGCGACCGGGCCATGTCCTCGCCGCAGGCCACCACACCGCCCATGACGTCGCCGTGCCCGCCCAGGTACTTCGTGGCGCTGTGCAGCACCATCGTGGCGCCCTGCTCCAGCGGCCGCTGGAGCACCGGCGTCGCGAACGTGCTGTCCACGAGCACGGGCACCGGCGCGCACGCGTCGGTCAGGGCACGCAGGTCCACCTCGTCGAGCGTGGGGTTGGCCGGGCTCTCCACGACGACAAGCCCGGTCCGGGCCGTGATGGCCGACGCCGCGTCCTCGGGCGTCGCCCACGTCACCGAGGTGCCGAGCAGCCCGGAGTCGAGCAGGTGGTCGGTGGTTCCGTACAGCGGCCGGACGCCGACGACGTGCGGCCGCCCCGCCGCGACCTGGGTCAGCAGGCACGCCGACAGCGCGGCCATGCCGCTTGCGAACGCGACGGCGGCCTCCGCCCCCTCGAGCTCGGCCAGGGCGTTCTCGAAGCGGCGCACCGTCGGGTTGGCGACGCGACCGTAGACGGGCGGGCCGCCGTCGTCGTGCCCCTCGGCGAACTCGTCCAGGCGCGCGGCCTCGCCGACGACGTCGTACGACGGGTAGGTGGTGGACAGGTCGATCGGCGGGGCATGGAGCCCGAGCGCGGCGAGGTCGTCCTTGCCGGCGTGGACGGCGCGCGTGGTCCAGGAATGCATGCTCATGGGTGACTATCGGCATTCGGGCTGTCCGACGGCGCCGCGGCGTGCTAGATATTCGGCCCATGACCCAGAACGTGCTCCTGGATTCGGTGGACCGGGCGCTGCTGATCGAGCTGCAGAACGACGGGCGTCTCTCCAACAAGACGCTCGCGCAGCGGGTCGGCGTCGCGCCGTCGACCTGTCTGGCGCGCATCCAGCGGCTGCAGAACGCGGGAGTTATCCGCGGGTACCACGCCGCGATCGACCCGGCCGCCGTCGGACGCGGGCTGCAGGCCATGCTGATGGTGCGGCTGACCACGCACTCGCGGCCCCTGCTGGGGCCGTTCGTGGAGTGGGTGCGGCGGCTGCCGCAGACCCGGGCCGTGCACCACGTGTCGGGGCCCGACGACTTCCTGATCAACGTGGCCTGCGCCGACACCGACGAGCTGCAGCGCCTGGTGCTGGACTTCACGGCCCGCGGCGAGGTGGGCCGGGTGCAGACCGACCTGGTGTTCTCCTCCTGGACCTGCGGCCCGGTCACCCCGGCGGAGTGACCGGGCGGGCCGGTCAGAAGGCTTGCGCCAGGAGGTCGGCGAACAGGGCGTCCGGGTCGACGTCGAGCCCGCGGGCGATGAACCAGTCGGACACGGTGCGGCAGTCGCGCAGCAGCACGTCGCTCGAGAACGGGTTGGCCGCCAGGTCCACGACCTGCGGCAGGTCGATGATGACCAGCCGCTCGCCGTGGGCCAGGATGTTGTACGGCGACAGGTCGCCGTGCGCGAACCCGAGCCGGGCCAGCACGGACATGCCGTGCGTGAGCTGGTCCCAGTACGACTCGAGCAGGTCGTCCGACGGGCGCACCCGGGTCAGGCGTGGTGCGGCGACGGCCTGGGTGCGGCCCAGGTCGTCCGTCTCCTCGGTGCCGATGAACTCCATCAGTACCTCGGTCCCGTCGATCTGCACGGGGTAGGGCACGGGTGCGCCCGCCGACCAGGCGTCCCGCAGGGCGACGAACTCGGCGTCGGCCCACTGGGTGGCGGACACCGCGCGGCCCCACGCGGACTTGCGGTCCTCCATGGCGCGCTGGTCGCGCGTGCGCCGCACGGTGCGGCCCTCGGTGTACTCGGACCCGCGGTGGAACTGCCCGTGCTCCAGGCTGCGGTACCGCTTGGCGACCAGCAGGCAGCGCGTGGCCGCCTGGTCGAGCGCCAGGTCCGGGGCGTCGGCCGGCTCCGCGCCCTCCGGGACCGCGCGCTCCACGAGGAACGCGTCGGCCTCCTTCCCGGTCTTGAGGATGCCGAGCTCGGTGTCGAGCGCGGCGTCGCGGGTCACGACCCACTCCGGCAGCGGTTCGGGCCCGCGCGCCCCCTTGGCGACCGAACGCCAGGTGGACCAGCGCTGCCCGGGGCCGGGTTGGGTGGGATCGGTCTGGTCGTGGTCGTGGTCGTGCGGGACGACGCCGGACGGGTGCCGGTCGGTGCCGTCCTGAACCGCGCCGTCGTGCTCGAACGCGTCGTGCTCGAACGGATCGGAACCGAGCTCGTCGGAGCCGTACTCGTCGGCGTCGAACGCGCCCGGGTAGGGGCCTTCCAGGTCCTCGCGGCCGATTCGCACGCCGCGGGCGGGCTGGCGTTCGTCGGCCGACCGGTTGGTGTACTTCTTGCCGCCCTTACCGGCTGCTGCCTGGATGAGGACGGACTTCGGTGCTTCGGGAAAACGGGGCAAGTCGGTGCTCCTTGATGCTGGAGCATCGCGGGTCAGTCCCGGGTGCTCCTGGTGACAGTGGCGTCTGCTGCCGCGAAGGCAGCCGCGCGAACGACGTCGTCCATCACTGCCTCCTTCCTGTCCGCACCGTGCTCGAACGCACGTGCCGGAGCCGTTTCCTGCTGGATGAGCTGGCCGGTCAGCGAGCGCCTCAGGGGTTGACCCGATGACCGTGCGAGGAGCATGTCACGCCCGCCGGACGGGGCGCACCTGATTATTTGCGAGGTCGGCAGGTTCCTGTGACGTCGGCATCTTGCATCGAGGTCGGCACAGGCCTGTGCCGACCTCGATGCAGACTGCCGACTCTGCGCGGCAAACTGCCGACCACGGCGGCTGGCTGGCTGGCCGGCCGACGGACCTCAGGCAGGTGGCAGGTGTGCGTTGATCCGGGACCGTCTGACGACGTCGGGCGGCAGGTGCGCCGTGATCCTGGCGAGCATCGTGCGGGTGTCGGCGCGGTCGGCCGCACTCGTCCGCTCCAGGGTGATGCCGGCCCGGCGGATGGCCTCGGCCCGGTTCTTCTCGCTCATGTACTCGGCGGCCGGGTCGTGACCAGGGCGGACGCCGTCGGGCCGGTACTTGACCAGCCCGTCGAACTCGATCCCCAGGGCCCACTGCTCGTATCCGAGGTCGGTGTGGAACAACCCGCGGTCGGTCCGGACCGGCATCTGTGTGCTGGGCCGGGGGAGGCCTGCGCGCAGGATCTCGTAGCGCACCCAGGTCTCCCAGGCGGATCCCGAGCCGCCGTCCGCGAGCTCGACGACCAGCCGGGCCTGCTGGATCCCGCGCCGGCCGACCCGGGCGTCGATCATCGACAGGAGGACCTGGCGGTCGGCGCCGAGGGCCAGGGCGGAGTCGGCGATCACGAGCGCCTCCAGCGGGTGCAGCGCCAGGGCGCAGTCGATGACGGTGCGGTCGAGCGAGGTGACCGGAAGATCGTCGACCGCCGTGACGTCCGTGGGCGGCACCCTTCCTCGGTGACGTATGACGTCTCTCGCGGATCGGCCCGAGGCCCGGGAGCGCTGGTAGACGTGCGTCGTGTCGGGCACCGTCCAGACCCGGCAGCCCAGCAGCAGGGCCGCGGTCGTGTGGCTGAAGACATGGTCCGAGCGCAGCTGGGAGTGCAGGGCGCGAGCCCGGGCCAGCTCCCTCATGCGCTTCTCGCGAGGCGCCGACGAGGGGCCGCCGACGAGGACGGCGTCCGCCTCGCAATAGGCGCCGCGCCGCACCTTGACGAGCGTGCCCCGGCGCTGCGCATGCGCCAGCTTGTTCCGGTCACGCTCGCTCGCGAGCAGGACCGAGGGGATCTCGACGACGGGGACGGGCGATGTAGTGGTCATGGGACGAGACTGCGTCAGCCCCGGGCGGCGCGTGCTCTTCGGTGACAGCAGATGTGCACAGGTACGACGTCGCAGCGCATGTGGTCGCGCTCGAACGCCTGCGACATCGTGCGGAGGGTCTGGCGTCGGCTGACATCTCCTTGACGCCGGCACGTCTATGCGTCGTCGGGGCGTCCGTCGTCGGCTCGGCCCCGCGACGTCAGCGCAGTCGTGCGACGTCAGCACAATCCTGTGAGGTCGGCACTCTCCTGCGACGTCGGCAGTCTGCATCGAGGTCGGCACAGGCCTGTGCCGACCTCGATGCAGACTGCCGACTCTGCGCGGCAAACTGCCGACCTCCGGGCACGGCATCAGGGGACTGCCGACCCCACAGCTCTCTGAGCCGCAGACCTCTGGGCCTCAACTCTCTGAGTTCCTGCCCCGGATGCCGCAGCCCCTCCAGGGGCGCTTCCCCTGACGCCAGGGGAGTCAGCCCTCCTCCTAGTTCCAGGGGAGGGCGTCCTCGAAGGACTGCCAGATCGAGTCGCGCACGTCCTCGGTCGTGTCCTGGACGCCCTGTTCGAGGTCGTCCTGGATCTGCTCGCGCTGTTCCTGCAGCGAGTCGCGCGCGTCCTGCGTGACCTGCTGTGCGTAGCCGACGACGCCCTGCACCGCGATCACGATGACCCACACCACGACGACCAGCCAGAACGGCCACGTGCGGCCGCCGCGGCGCGAGCGCACGGCGCGCACGAGGTTGACGAGGGCGGCCGCGATGATGCCGAGCAGCGGGATCGACAGCTCCGCCATGCGCGGCGCCCACTCCGGGTCGAGGCCCAGGGTCGCCACCGTGATGTCACCGAGTGCCGCGAACAGCGGCAGCTCGGCCGCGCTGGGCATGGCGTCGAAGCCCGGGATCAGCCGCACGAGCTGGTAGAGCGCGATGAGGAGCAGCACGCGCGGGATCCAGCCGAGGATCGTCGCCACGGCGCCGAGGCCGCCGCCGGAGCTCCGGTCGGCGCGCGCGTCCCGCTCGTCACGGGAGTCGCGGGCGTCCCGCCGCGAGAGCCCCGCCGCGTCCGGCTGCACCGGCCCCGTCGGCTGCTGCGGTGCGGGAGGCTGCTGCTGCACCGGCGGCCGGGGATGCACCGGCGGCTGCACCGGCGGTTGCACCGGCCCGGTCGGCCGCTGCACCGGCTGCGTCCCGGTCGTCCCGGGCTGCTGCGCCGGCGCGGGCGCCGTCCGGGCGGCCGTCGCCGCCGATCCCGGGCGGAACGACGGCGCGACCTGCGTCGCCTGCTGCGGGGCCTGCGCCACCCGCGGCCCGCTGCTGGTGTGCCGGCGGGGCGGGGTCGCGCCGGGGGTACCGGGCAGCGGGAGGCCGTGGCGCTGCCGGTAGGCGGCCCAGCCGTCGAACGTGTCCGAGTACCCCTCGGGGGTGAACGCCGGGGCCCACCGCATCGCGGCCCACAGGTAGTCCTTGATCTCGGCGGGCGCACGTCCGCCGGCCCGCTGCGGCCCGACGGCGGCCAGGTAGGTCGAGATGACCTCCTCGGCCGCGCCGTCGAACCCGTCTCCGTGCACCTGGTGCAGACGGCCCATGAGCTGCTGGTCGTAGACCAGGTTGGTCATGGGCTCGCCCGGCTGCACGGGGTTGCTCGCGAGCACGCTGGTGGGCGCCACGGTGGCCGCCGCCGCGCTGCCCGTGAGCACCTCGGTGACCAGGCCGCGCTCGATCGTGGTGGCCCCCGCCGCAGCGAGCAGCGCCGGGTCCAGCCGGGCACTGTCCGTGGCGAGCTGGGCCACGGTGCGCGACAGGTTGTGCAGCGGCGGACGGTCCTCGGGCCGGTGCCGCGTCATGGCCAGGATCAGGGGCAGCAGCCGCTGGTCCACGGGCCCGACGTCGGCCGCCGTCAGGTCGCGCCCCGCGAAGTTGAGGTCGTTGGGGAGCTGGCCCGTGGCGAGGAAGATCAGCAGGAGGCCCAGGCTGTAGACGTCGGAGCGGGCGTGCGGCTTGCGCACGAACAGCTCGGGCGCCATGTACGAGATGGTGCCCGCCGCGTGCGTCGACGTGGTGGTGCCGTGCCCCTTGGCGATGCCGAGGTCGATGAGCACGTACCGGTCGGGCGCGGCGATGATGTTGGCCGGCTTCACGTCCCGGTGCAGGAAGTGCTCCTCCTGGAGCACGGCGAGGGCGTCGAGCACGTCGTCGGCCACCCGCAGCACCTCGTGCACCGGCAGGGGGCCTTCCGCGGCCAGGCGCTGGGACAGCGTGGGACCCGGCACGAGCTCCATCGCGAACCACGGCGTGGGGGAGTCCAGGCCGGCCGCGACGAGCTGCGGGAACCCGCGTCCGGCGAGCCGCTCCAGCAGGGCGGCCTCGCCGACGAACCGGTCCAGCGAGCCCGACTCGGTGTTGGTCAGCACCTTGAGCGCCACCTCGCCGCCCGGGCCGGTGGCCCGGTACACGTGCGCGAACCCGCCGTGGCCGAGGGAGTCGCCGAGCTGGAACGGCCCGAGCACCTCGCCCGTCGCGGGGATGCGCGGCACGCCCCCGGGCACCCCGGAGCCGGTGTACCCGCCACCGGTGTACCCGGCCCCGGTGTACCCGGCCCCGGTGTACCCGGCCCCGGTGTACCCGGCGCCGGCACCGTGCCCGACCGCGCCCGCGGACGGCCCGGTCGGCAGCACCACCCGCGTGGCCGCGGTGGGCGGCGGGACGGTCCGTGTGGGCGCGGGCGGCGGCGGTACCGCCCGCGTGGACGGCGTCGGCACGACGGCGGTCTGGTCGCCACCCCCGACCGGCTGTCCGGCAGGGCGTGCGGCCGTCATGCGGGTGGTCTCGTCGGACAAGCAAGGACTCCTCAGCAGCGCACCGGAACTACCGGTTGGACGTGAGAAACGCTATCAGCGTCCTGCCGCCCACCGGGGTCGGCGTGCCCGACCCGTGACTTGGCCCGCTCAGCCGTTCCCGCCGGGCAGGGCGTTCTCGAGCTGGTCGCCGATGCTCTCCTCGACGCTGTCCGTCGCGTTCTGCTGGGCGTCCTCGACGCTCTTGTCGATCTCCTGCTGCACCGAGTCCTTCGCGTCCTGCTTGGCGTCCTCGATCTCCTGGTCCACCGTGTCCTGGACGTCCTGCTTCACGTTCTCCGTGGCGTCCTGGGCGTAGCCGACGATGCCGCCGACGGCGAACACCACGATCCAGGCGACGATCGCCAGCCCGTACGGCCAGATGGCCAGCGACGTGTTCAGCGACCGGATCGTGTTGAACAGGCCCGCGAGCGCGATGCCGAGCACCGGGATGGTCATGTTCGCGGCCTGGTCCGACCACTCGGGGTTGAGGTTGAGCATGCCGAGCACGCCGTCGCCGATCCCGCGGAACAGCGGGAACTGCGAGACGTCGGGCATGACGTCGAACCCGGGGATCAGCCGGATCAGCTGGTACACGCTCAGCGCGAGCAGGATCCGCGGGATCCACGCCAGGACGGCGCCCGCCGTCGAGCCGCCTCCGCCGGAGTCGCTCTCGCGGCTGCGGCGCTGCGGCGTCGACTGGCCGGACTGCGGGCCGAAACCCTGCTCGAACGGGTTGGGCGGGCCTGCCTGCTGCCCCTGCTGCTGACCGGGGTAGCCGGCCTGCTGCCCGTAACCCTGTTGACCCGGCTGCCCGTATCCCTGCTGGCCGTACGCCTGCTGCCCGGCCTGGCCCGGCTGGCCGTACGCCGCGGTCTGGCCGTAACCCTGCTGACCCTGCTGTCCGTAGCCAGGCTGCTGGCCGTAGCCGGGCTGCTGGCCGTATCCCTGCTGGCCCTGCCCGTAGCCGGGCTCGCCGGGAAAGGCGCCGGGGGTCTGGACCTGCGTGGGCTGCTCGGTCTCGTAGGGCCGATACGGCCGCGCGGGCGGCGGCGTCGCCGACCGGTAGTCGCGCTGCGCGCCCGCCGGGGGCAGGAGCTGCGTGGACTCGTCGACGGCGGAGGCGCCGCGCGGCGGCGGCATCACCTGGGTCGACTCGTCGATGGGCGAGGCGCCACGGGGCGGCGGCATGAGCTGGGTGGACTCGTCGATGGGCGAGGCGCCGCGGGGCGGCGGCATCAGCTGCATCGACTCGTCGACCGGGGAGCCGCCCTGGTTCCCCGGGACCCGCTGACCGGGGCCACCATCGGGTGCGAAGGCACTCATCCGCTGGGTCGCGTCATACGATGACGGGGCGCCGGGTTGCCCCGGACGAGCCGGTGGTCGCTGGATCTGCGTCGGGTCGGCCGCCGGAGGAATTCGGCGGGTGGGCTCGTCGGACACGCAAGGGCTCCTCGGTTGTGGTCCCGGTTTCGACACCTGTTTGCGCGAGAACCTACCAGGTGGGGTGAATGCCCCGTTGGGGTGGCCAGCGGGCCGATCATGGCCGACGCTTGCTCTCGGGGGCGAACCCACGCTATGCCGCCTGCCCAGGAACTTCGGAGGAAACGCATGAGCTCTGACACCGTGCCACGCTGGCCTCGGATCGACGCGATCGTCCGCGAGGACGGCTCAGGCGAGGTGACGATCGACGGGACGTTCCACCCGATCGCCACCGGCAGCCTGGAGGAGGCACGGGTGGAGGTGTTGCGCCGGGTCACGGAGAACGCCGTACAGATCGGCCGGCCCGTGCGGGCCTCCGCGACCGGCCCGGAGGGGCTCTGGAACCTGATCGTGCACCCGGACGGGACGGTGGTGCCGGAGGAGGACGAGCTCGCGCCGGCGACGCCGCCGGCGCAGGCGCCGTCCGCCTCCCCGCTGCCCGAGCCGCTCCCGGAGCTCCGGCCCGAGCCCTTGCCCGAGCAGCTCCCCGAGCCGACGGCGGGTCCGGGGACGATCCCGGCCCCCGCGTTCGAGGGCGTGCCGGTCGCGGACCTGGCCCCGGGCGGCGACACCGCCAGCCCCGAGGCGTTCGAGCCGATCGACACGGACACCGTGCGCCGCGCCCCGCGAGGGCCGGAGGGGTCGAACGGCGCCGGCGCGCCGTCCGCCCCGGAAGCCGGCCCTGGGTTCGCTCCGGAGGTCCCGGCGTTCGCGCCGGACCCCGTGGAGAACCTGCCCGCCCCGGGCGTCGCGCCCACCATTCCGCTCCCGTCCGACGGCGGGCACGTCCCGTCCGACGTCGCGCACGCGGCCGGCGACAACGGCGTCGCGGACTGGGTCCGCGAGAACGCGGCCCAGGACCTCCCGGGCGTCATCCCGGGCGGCATTCCCGACGACGTCCCCGGCGACCTCGCGACCGCGCTCCCGGCGCACGCGAACGGCGCCCCCACGGCCGACCACGCCGGTCCGGACGACGGGCTCTCCACGCCGCCGTCCGGCCCCGTGCGAGCGGTCGAGGGCGACGCGCCGCGCTCACGCCGCGAGGCGCGGCAGTCGTTCCTCACGCACCAGCAGGACGAGGACCCGGCCACCCAGGGCTTCCGCGGGATGCTGACCCGCATGGGCATCCGCGTGGGGCCGAGCGAGTCGGAGCGTGCCGAGCGCGCCGACGAGCGCGCGGTGAGCCAGCACTGGCCCGGCCCGCGCACCATCTCGATGGTCAACGGCAAGGGCGGCGCGGGCAAGACGCCGTCGACGGTGCTGCTCGCGGCGGTGTTCGCGCAGTTCGGCGGCGCGGGCGTCGTCACGTGGGACAACAACCAGACCCGCGGCACGCTGGGCTGGCGCACCGAGCAGGGCCCGCACGAGTCCACCCTGCTGGACCTGCTGCCGCAGACCGACCGGCTCCTGGGCCCGTCGGCGCAGGCCGCCGACCTCGCGCGGTACGTGCACCACCAGACGCGCGACCGGTTCGACGTGCTGCGGTCCAAGCCGATAGCGATGGCCAACGAGCAGCGCATCGAGCCGCAGGACGTGGACGCGATCCACTCCGTGCTCTCGAAGTACTACCGGATGATCCTCATCGACTCCGGCAACGACGAGTCCGACCCGATGTGGCAGCGGATGATCGACCTGACGGACCAGCTCGTGGTCGCCACCACGACGCGCGACGACCACGCCGAGGCCGGGGCCCTGCTGCTCGAGGCGCTCGGGACCCGCGACGGCCGGTCGGCGTACCTGGCCCAGCAGTCGGTCGTCGTGGTGAGCCAGGCCGACCCCAAGGAGTCGTCGGGCGAGCTGGAGAAGGTCGCCGACGGGTACCGGGCGCTGGCCCGCGAGGTCGTCACCATCCCGTTCGACCCGGCGATGGTCGACGGGCACCTGCGGTACGGCGCGCTGCGCCCGGAGACCCGGCGCGCCTGGCTCGCCGCCGGCGCCGCCGTGGCCGGCGGCCTCTGAGCGACGGGTTGGCAGCGACCCCGGAACGACGTCCGGCCCCCACCCGTCAGCGGGCGGGGGCCGGACGTCGTCGTGCCAGGCGGCGGTTCGGCGGGGGAGGGCTCAGCCCGGGAAGAGCCCCAGGAACTGGTTCCAGACCGCCATCGTGTCGTAGCCCATCTCGTTCAGCAGCGCCCACACGACGCCGACGACGGCGTACAGCGACACGGGGATGAGGAAGATCCACTCCCGGACCGACCCGGCGTCGCCCAGGATCGGCAGCGACAGGTTGCCGCCGGAGCGCCAGATCATGTCGAGCTCCAGGCCGCGCCCGTCGCGCATCCAGCGGGGGCTGCGGAACTTCAGCGGCCAGAGCAGCGGCACGCCGTTGGTCGTGATCATGTCGCCCAGGATGTGCACGATGCAGCCGAGCGCCACGCTGAACGGCATCCAGAACCATTCCTCGGGAGCGAAGATCGCGATGAGCACGGCCAGCGTGATCGACGTCGTCCACGGCAGGATCTTCGTGTCCCGCGTGATCTTCAGCGCCTTGAGCGCGAACGCGACCAGCAGCACGCACATGATGCCCGGGCCGATCAGGATGGCGCCGACCTGCTCGTTGCCCGTGTCGATGCTCAGGAAGCTGAGCCCCCAGGCGATGGCCGTGAACACGGCGACGCCGAGGATCGAGTGCGTGCCCTTGCGGTGCCCGCCCGAGACCGTCTCGATGACCTTGACCACGGCGTTCGAGACGGGTTTGAGCGAGTTCGCGATCGTGCCGGAGTGATGGTCGGCATCCGGCAGGAGCGCGGCTCCTGCGCAGACGAGGGCGCCGGCGACGACGCCGGCGTCCGTCACGGGGTACCAGCCGAACGCGATCGGCGTCGACGCGGTGACCGCTACCCAGGCCGCGGCTCCCGTCGCGGCGTGGTTGCCTCCCATCATGGTGGTGTGCGCTCCAGTTCCCGGGGTCTCCCCGAATCGGCAGTTTGGCCTTCTGACCAGGTATGTTCCTGGCCGGGGCACACCCTAGCGCGGGCAACCGACACAGAGCTGGAGGAGCACGCCGCGCGTGCCGCACCACGGTGGGGTCAGGCGCCGGTCACGTACGCGTAGTGGTGGAAGTTCTGGTCGCGCACGAAACCCTCGGACTCGTACAGCCCCTGCGCGGCGAGGTTGTCCCACGCGGTCGCCAGCGAGACCCGGATGGCGCCGGCCTCCTTGGCCAGGCGGCAGGTCTCCTGCACCAGGGCGCGCGCGGCGCCCGTCCCGCGCGACCCCGGCGCGACGAACAGGTCGTTCAGCACCCACGACCGGCTCAGGCTCACCGACGACCACGTGGGGTAGCTCTGGGCGAACCCGACCACCCGGGCGGGCTCCGCCGGGTCGCCGCCCTCCGCGGCCACCTCCGCCACGAGCAGCACGCTGTCGCCCGCGTCGCGGCGGGCGGTCAGGTAGGCCCGCGCCTCGGCGTCGGGCACCTCCTGGTCGTAGAACCTCAGGTACTGGCGGAAGAGGTCGACCACGGAGTCGACGTCCTCGTCGGTCGCAGCGCGCACATCAACAGACACGCACGTGATCATGTCAGGCCGACCGGGGTGGGCGCCATGACCTCCCGCGATACCGAAACCGGTACAGAACTGGTAAAGGGCGGCGGCCGAGGAACACGCCGGACCCCGCGACGGTTGACCAAGGCGATGAACACCCAGCCACGCTTGTCCGTCCTTGACCTCGTGCCCGTCCGCTCGGGCCAGACCAGCGCCCAGGCCCTGTTGGCCTCGCTCGACCTGGCGGCGCTCGCCGACCGGCTCGGCTACGAGCGCTACTGGTTCGCGGAGCACCACAACATGGCGGCCGTCGCCGCGTCGTCGCCGCCCGTGATGATCGCCGCGGCGGCCGCGCGCACCTCCCGCATCCGGGTGGGGTCGGGCGGCGTGATGCTGCCGAACCACGCCCCGCTCGTGGTCGCGGAGCAGTTCGCCGCGCTGGAGGCCGTGGCCCCCGGACGCATCGACCTCGGCATCGGTCGCGCCCCGGGCAGCGACCCCGTGGTCACCTCGCTGCTGCGCGCCACGGGTCCGACGGCGGACGTGGACCGGTTCCCGCAGCACGTCACCGACATCATGGCCCTGATGGAGCCCGACGGCGCCCGGCTTCGCCTGGTCTCGGGCGACATCTACGACGTGCGGGCCACACCCGCCGCGGGCAGCGTGCCGACGGTGTGGCTGCTGGGCTCCAGCGACTACTCCGCGCGCCTGGCCGCCGAGCTCGGGCTGCCATACGTGTTCGCGAACCACTTCTCCGGCCAGGGCATGGACCAGATCCTCGCCCTGTACCGGGACGGCTACCGGCCCTCGGAGGAGCACCCGGAGCCGCGCACGTTCGTGACGGTCAACGCCGTGGCCGCGCCGACGGCGGACGAGGCCCACGACCGCGCCCTGCCCCAGCTGCGGCAGATGGCCCGGCTGCGCTCCGGCCAGAAGCTCGGGCCGCTGGAGACCGTCGAGGAGGCGCTGCGCGCCACGGCCGACGAGCCCGCCGACGGCATGATCGCCCAGTCCATCGAGGCGATGCGGACGCGCTGGCTGATCGGCGACGCCGAGCACGTGGCCGCCGAGGTGCGTGGTCTCGCGGAACGCCACGGCGTCGAGGAGGTCATGCTCGTGCCGGTGGCCGGGTCGCGCGACGACGAGGCGCTGGACGCGACGTTCGGCCGCTCGCAGACGCTGGAGCTGGTGGCGGGCGCGCTCGGCGCCTGACGATTGCCGCGCGCCTGACGGCACGGCTGAGCAGGGCACGGGGTGCCGGATCCGAGGATCCGGCACCCCTTCTCGTGCCCAGGGGTTGTCGCGGCGGGGGAGCGGGTGCATAGTGGGAACAGTCAACCAACTGGTTGGTTGGCCCCACCGCCGGCACCGGCGCCGCTACCGCCACCCGAGGAGTCCCATGTACACCGTGCCCGACCAGACCGGCCGCACCGTCGTCGTCACCGGTGCCAACAGCGGCACCGGCCGCGAGGCCGCGAAGCGCCTGGCGGCCGCCGGCGCCCACGTGATCCTCGCCGTCCGCAACCCGGACAAGGGCGCCGACGCCCTCGCCGAGGTCCTCGCCACCCGGCCCGACGCGCGGGCGGAGGTGCGGCTGCTGGACCTCGCCGACCTGGCGTCGGTCCGGGCCTTCGCCGACGGGCTCACGGGCGACCTCGACCACCTCGACACCCTGGTGAACAACGCGGGCGTGATGGTCCCGCCGCAGCGATACGCGACGGCCGACGGCCACGAGCTGCAGTGGGGTACCAACTTCCTGGGCCCGTTCGCCCTGACCAACCTGCTGCTGCCGCTGCTCCTGGCAGCGCCCGCGCCGCGCGTCGCCACCATGACCTCCGGCGTGGCCAACCGGGGGAGCATTGACTTCGACGACCTCGACTGGGAGCGCCGCCCCTACCGGGCCTGGGCCGCGTACGGGCAGTCCAAGCTCGCCGACCTGCACCTGGCCCGGCACCTCGCGCACCTGGCCGCGGGCCGCGGCTGGGCGCTGGTGAGCACCGCGGCGCACCCCGGCTTCACCCGGACCAACCTCCAGGTCACGGGGCCGAGCATGGGCAAGGAACGGCAGGTGCGCTGGTCGCCGGGCTCGCTCCTGCCGTCGATGGAGGCCCCGGAGGGGGCCGGCTCGATCCTGCTGGCCGCCGCCGACCCGGGCGCCCCGTCCGGTGCCTACTACGGCCCGCGGTTCGGCCTCGTCGGCGAACCCCGCCCGGCGCGGCTCAACCGGCGCATGCGGGACGACGCGACGGCGGGCCGCCTCTGGTCCGTCGCCGAGGAGATCACGTCGACCGCGGTCCCGGCCCGGTGACCGGCGTGCCGAGGAACGTGCGGGTGCCCGTCCCGGACCAGACCGGGCGCACCGTCGTCGTCACGGGTGCCAACAGCGGCACGGGCCGGGAGGCCGCCCGGCGGTTCGCGGCCGCCGGCGCCCGCGTGGTGCTGGCGGTGCGCAACCCGGCGAAGGGGGCCGACGCGCTGGCGGAGATCCAGGCGGCGTGGCCGGGCGCGCGGGCCGAGGTGCGGGTGCTCGACCTCGCGGACCTCGCGTCGGTCCGGGCCTTCGCGGACGGGCTCGCGCGCGACATCGGCCACCTCGACACGCTCGTCAACAACGCGGGCATCTCGATCCCGCCGGAGCGGTACGCGACGGCCGACGGCCACGAGCTGCAGTGGGGCACCAACTTCCTGGGCCCGTTCGCGCTGACCAACCTGCTGCTGCCGCTGCTCCTGGCGGCACCCGCGCCGCGCGTCGCCACGATGTGCTCGTACGCCGCGAACCAGGGCCGGATCGACTTCGACGACCTCGACTGGGAGCGCCGCCCCTACCGGGCGCTGCCCGCCTACGCGCAGTCCAAGCTGGCCGACCTGCACCTCGCGCGGCACCTCGCCCAGGAGGCCGGACGGCGCGGCTGGTCGCTGGTCAGCGCGGCCGCCCACCCCGGCCTGACCCGCACCAACCTCCAGGTCACCGGCCCGAGCATGGGGCGCGACCGGCAGGTGCGCTGGGGGAGCGGGCTGCTGCCGATGGCGGCCCCGGAGGACGGCGTCGGCTCGCTGCTGGTGGCCGCCACCGGGCACGACGTCGAGCAGGGCGCCTACTACGGGCCCCGGTACGGGCTGGCCGGGCCGCCGCGGCGCGCCCTGCTCAACCGGCGCATGCGCGACGAGGCGACGGCGGCCCGGCTGTGGGCCGTCGCGCAGGAGGTCACGTCCACGGCCCTGCCGGCGGCCCGGAGCTAGGCTGAGCGGCATGCCCACCCCCCGTGCCGACGTCGGACGCGCCGCGACCCCGACGCGCATCCTGGAGGCCGCCGCCGAGGAGTTCGCGCGGTACGGGCTCGCCGGTGCGCGAGTGGACCGGATCGCGGAGGGGGCGGCGGCCAACAAGCAGCGTATCTACGCGTACTTCGGCGGCAAGGAGGCGCTGTTCGACCAGGTGGTGAGCGCGCGGATCCTCGACCTGCTGGACGCCGTGCCCTTCACCGCCGACGACCTGCCCGGCTATGCCGTGCGCCTGTTCGACTTCACGGTGGGCCACCCCGAGCTGGTGCGGCTCCTGCTCTGGCACACGCTGGAGCGGCCGGGCGTGCTCGGCGCCCTGGAGCGGTCGGCGACGTCGAGCGCGGCCAAGGTCGAGGCGCTGCGCGAGGTCCAGGCGCGCCACCCGGAGCGGATCGACGCCACGGTGCCGGCCGACCGGCTGCTCGGCCAGGTCCTCGCCATGGTGCACGGCTCGGTGCTCACCGTGGGCGGGATCCTCGCCGTCCCCGAGGGCACGGAGGCGGCCGATGACGTGCGTGCCGACGTCCGCCGCGCCGTCACCCGGATCGTCGCGCCGGCCGCCTCCGCGTGACCTACCGCTCTCCCCGGGGACGGCGCCGGCGTCAGAAGCCCCGGGCGAGCGCCGCGCCCGCGGCGAGCCAGGCCCGGCGCGTCTGCGGGCGCAGGGCGCGGTAGACGAGCTGGCCGTCGACCATGGCCGGGTCGAACGGGACGGTGACCACCTCGCGCGCCAGCGAGCGGTACCCCTGGGCGACGCGGCGCAGGTCGGCGGGCGTCGCCTTGGGGTCCGACTGGCTCACCACGACGACGGCCTTGCGGGCCAGGTCCGCCATGTGCTCCCCGCGGTTCGCCAGCGCCTCCAGCAGCAGCGCGCCCGCCTCGGCGTGGTCGTCGCGCGTGCTGGTGGCGACCACGAGCTGGTCGGTGTGGTCGATCATGCGCAGCCACATCGGGTCGGACTCGTCGTTGCCGGAGTCGATGAAGATCATCCGGTAGTACTTGGCGAGCACCGCGTGGATCGCGTCCACGTCCTCGGACGAGATGCGCTGCTCGTGCGCGAGCGCCATCGGCTTGGACCGCAGCACGTCGAACCGGTCACGCGACTGGTGGTGCACGAACCAGGCGAGGTCGGCGAGCTGCGCCGTCGGGCCCAGGAAGTGCTCGGTCTGCGGGATCAGGTCGAGCAGGGTCGCCTCGTGCGGGCCCTGCTCGGTGCGCCAGCCCAGCGTGCCGCGGGTCTGGTTGTTGTCCCACGCGACGACGCCGGAGCCGCCGTGCGAGGAGAAGACGGCGGACAGGAGCACCGTGGCCGGCGTCTTGCCGGCGCCGCCCTTGCCGTTCACGATCGAGATGGTGCGGGGGCCGGGCCAGTGCTGGCTCACCACCTGCTCGTCGGCGCGCTCGGCCCGTTCGGCCTCGCCCGGGCGCACCCGGAGCCCGACCCGCGCCAGCACGCCGCGCACACCCTGCGTGGCCGGCTCGTCGAGGCGGTCCTGCACGAGGAAGGACGACCGGCGGCTGTCGCGGCGTCCGCCGTCGTGCCCGGGGCCCGGGCCGAAGGGCTGGTCGGACTCGGGGGCCGAGGGGCCGAACAAGCCGGCCGCGCTCTGCGGGCCCGGGGCTCGGGGCGCGGGATCCTGCTGCGGCAGCCCGTGCTGCGGCATGCCCTGGGACGCGGGGCCCTGCGGGCCGCGCGGATCCTGCGGGGGAGCCTCTGGCGGGAAGCCGTGCTGCCCGACGCCGTGCAGTCCGACGCCGTGCTGTCCGACGCCGTTCTGCGCGGCGGCGTGCTGGCCGGCGCCCGGCTGGTCGGTATGGCCCATGACGCTCGTCCGCTGCGGCACGGCGGCCCCGGCGCCCGGACCGGCCGCCGGCGGTCCGGCGTGCGCGGGTCCGGCGTGCGCGGGTCCCGCGTGCGCGGGTCCCGCGGGCGCCGCCGGCGCGGGGGCGGCGGGCTGGGCGAGGCTCTGGGGCAGCACGGCCTGGGCCGCCTGCGCGGCCCCCGCGCCGCCGTCCTGCACGACCCTGCCGTCGGGGTGGACGGTCAGGCCGGTGGGTCCCTCGGGGCCCAGGGCCTGGACCTCGACGGCCATTCCGGTGCTCGCCGAGAACTCCATGACGAGGCGCATGACCTCGCTGCGGGCCTCGACGAGGCTGTTCCGGTAGACGGGTACCGTCTGGCCGTTGATCGTCACCTGCCCTGAGCCGTCGTCACGCACGATCACATCGGCGCGCGGCCACCCCGCGGTTTCGACGCTCACTCGGGTGCTCCCCTTCTCCGGTCGCCGGACTTCGTCGTGGCGAGGTTCATGAACGCGCACAGAGTACCGGTGGCTTTCACCCGTCATGTTTCGGCGCCGAACCACCGGCGCACCTGGTCGAGCAGGTCCTGCTGGTCCGCGCCGACCCAGGCCACGTGGCCGTCCGGGCGCAGCAGGACGGCGGGCACGTCCAGCGCGGCGTCGGCGTCGGCCACGTGGTCGACCCGGTCGGTCCAGCCGTCCACCGTGAGCCGGCCGGTGCGGTCCAGCAGCAGGCCGCGGCCGGTGCGCAGGAGCTCGTAGAGCCGGCCCTGCCGCAGGCCGACGTCGGGCAGCCGCCGTCCGACCAGCTCGTGCTCCCCGCCGAGGTCGTAGCGGATGCCGGTCGCGGTGACCTTCTCCACCAGGAGCCGGCGCACGTCCTCGAGGTCCATCAGCTCGGTCAGCAGGCGGCGCACCGCCTGCGGGCCCGGCTCGGGGGAGAGCAGCACGTGCTGGGCACGCGTGTTGTCCAGCACGTCGGCGGCCACCGGGCGGCGTTCGGCCGCGTAGCTGTCCAGCAGCCCGTCCGGGGCGCGGCCCGCGACCTCGGCGGCCAGCTTCCAGCCCAGGTTGAACGCGTCCTGGACGCCGAGGTTGAGGCCCTGCCCGCCGTACGGCGGGTGGACGTGCGCGGCGTCCCCGGCGAGCAGCACGCGGCCGGCGCGGTAGCGGTCGGCCAGCCGGGTGGCGTCACCGAAGCGGGACAGCCATCGCGGCGAGTGCGCGCCGAGGTCGGTGCCGGCGAGCTTGCGCACCTGCCGGCGCAGCTCGTCCAGGGTGGGCGGGACGGCACGGTCCTCGGCCACGCCGTCGGCGGGCGCGCCGAGCCGGTACAGGCCGTCGCCGAGCGGCATGGCGCCGAAGTCGTTGTAGGTCTTGCGCACCTCCGCGACGACCGCGTCGATCGTCTCGGCCGGTGCGGTGAGCTCCACCTCGCCCAGCAGGGTCTCGTGGGTGCTGGGCTCGCCGGGAAAGCCGATGCCGAGCAGCTTGCGCACGGTGCTGCGGCCGCCGTCGCACCCCACGAGGTAGCGCGAGCGCAGCCGCGTCCCGTCGGCCAGCTCGGCGGTCACGCCGTCGTCGTCCTGGCTCAGCCCGGTGACCTCGTGGCCGTACCGGACCTCGACGCCGAGCTCGGCGGCGCGCTCGCGCAGCAGCCCTTCGGTGACGGGCTGCGGGATGCCGAGGACGAACGGGTACGGGGTGTCCAGCCCGGCGGGCGCCGGCTTGCGGATGCCCGCGAAGCCGCCGACGGGGTACTGCTTGCCCAGCGGCAGGAACCGGTCCAGCAGGCCGCGCTGGTCCAGGATCTCCAGGGTGCGCGCGTGCAGGCCGAGCCCGCGGACCACCTTGGTCGGCTCGGCGTCCTTCTCCAGCACGAGCACCCGTGCTCCGCGCAGCCGCAGCTCGCAGGCCAGCAGCACGCCGGTGGGGCCGGCCCCGGCCACGAGCACGTCGGTCACGCTCGTGTCGGACGCGTCGGTCATGTTCACGTCGGTCACCAGAACCTCGTTTCGTCAGGCGCCAAAAACCGGCGACGGCCGACGATTCTGCGCCCCCACAGGCCTCTTGCCGCAAGCCCCCCACTGCGTTATACGTTGAAACTGGCAGGAAAGCGCGGCGCCCGGCTCCACCCTCACCGCGGATCCCAGGCTCTGGCCCCGGGCGGTCGCCGGCAGGTGAACGGTAAAAGGTCAGGTGATCGGCAACTCCAGTTGCCGATCACCTGACCTTTTACCGATCGCCCGTTCGCCTCAGCTCACGCCGCGCGGGCCGCTCTGTGCCGGATGGCGCGGGCGTAGTCCGCGCGTGGGACGTGCGGCGTCACGTGGAGCACCATGCCGGCCTCGGCCGGGGTGCGGTCCGCCTTGTGCGAGTTGCACTCGTAGCAGGCGGCCACGAGGTTCATCCACGTCGAGGGCCCGCCGCGGGACCGCGGCAGGATGTGGTCCACCGTCTCGGCGGGGCCGCCGCAGTAGGCGCACAGGCCGTCGCGCCGCTTGACGCCGAGCTTGGTGCACGCGGGCGCCCCGCCCGACTTGTAGAGCCACCGCATCGTCACGTACCGGACCAGCCGCAGCACGCGCGGTAAGGGGAACGGCCCGAAGGAGCGGCCGTCGACCGCCTCCTCCACGACCGCGACCTCGCGCACGAGCATGTGGATGGCGTGCCGGACCGATACCCGGTGCAGCGGCTCGTAGCCGGCATTGAGGACTAGGACGTCGGCCACGGGCCTGCTCCTTCCGGTGAGCTTGTCGTCTCGGTTCTTGGCTTTCGAGTAGTTCTGGCTGTGCTGCCCTTCAGCCCCGGGACGACAAGAGCCGCCCGGGAACAAGATGTCCCGAGGCGGCTCACGTTCACTGGTCCGGCCATCGCCGGATCAGGAGCGTATGGCGCCCCGGATGGCCTCGCGGCCGTCCCAGAGGTGCTGCGCGGTGGTCGGGTAGGACGACTCGGTGGCGGCACTGGCCTTGGCCAGGCGTGCGGCCTGGTCAGCGATGCTGGTGCGAACCATCGTGTGTCTTGTCCCTTCCGGTAGTCATGGATGCTGCTGTTCGTGGTGCTGCGTTCGTGTGCTGTTCGCCGTGCTGACGTCGTGGGGCGGGGAGTCACGGACACACAACCTGCCGCCACGGCACCAGTCCGTGTGTGAAGAAAGGTACAACGAGGACTTGGTAGCGTCTATGGCTTTTCCGGAACTGCAACCCAAGGATGCATCAAGTGCCGGGCGTGGCGTGGTCGTACGGCGTGTCGCGCCGGGCCGCCGCGAGCTCGGCCTGCAGCACGGAGAGCTGCGCGCGGATGGCACGCAGCTCGTCCATGACCTCCGCGTCGGACCGCTCCTCGTGCTCGGCGAGCTCGTCGATGCTCTCCATGCCGCTCACGACCACCGCGATGAACAGGTTCAGCACCGCGAACGAGACCACGAGGATGAAGACGACGAAGAAGATCCACGCCGTCGGCTCGTCCTCCATCACGTCCTGTGCGATGTCCGGCCAGGCCTCGCCCGTCATGACCTGGAACAGGGTGAACGCGGTGGTGCCCAGGTCACCGAAGTGCTCCGGCGCGATCGCGCCGTACAGGTTGGTCGCGATCACCACGGAGACGTACATGACCAGCACCAGGAGAGCGCCCACCGAGCCCATCCCGGGCACCGCCGCGACCAGGCCGTTCACCACGCGCTTCATCGAGGGCACGGAGTCGGCCAGGCGCAGCACCCGCAGGATCCGCAGGGCGCGCAGCAGCGACAGCGGGCCGGTCGCCGGGATCAGGGCGATCCCCACCACCAGCAGGTCGAACACGCTCCACGGGTCCCGGAAGAAGCGCGGGCCGTGGGCGACCAGGCGCAGGGAGATCTCGGCGACGAAGAACCACAGCATCACGTCGTCGACGACCTGCAGCACCTGGTCGAGGGGCCCGTCGACGATCGAGGTCTCCAGCCCGAGGACCACCGCGTTGGCGATGATCACACCGAGCACCACCCGCTGGAACGACTGGTGCTCCACCAGCCTGCGCAGGCGCTCGCGTACGGGCACGCCACCGACCGACATCCGGACTCCTTTCAGGGGTTTTGTCCGGAATGCAGGGTAACTGCCGTGCGGTCGGCGGCGCGGGGCGGGCCGCCCCTCACAGGCCAAACCCCACCCCCCCCACCCCCCAGCCCCCCGCCCATCAGGAAAGGTACCTCGCTCCCCCCCCCCCCCCCCCCGACCAGCCGCATCCGCGCTGGCACCGCCCGTCGATTCGGCTGGAACCCCAACGGGGTAGGGGTGGTCG
>NZ_JBHWLR010000020.1:0-2259 GCF_042731755.1 Promicromonospora sp. NPDC059942 | reverse complement strand
GGCTGGTCCGCCCTGGGCGGGCCGGCCCAGGCCCTACCAGCTCACGGGTTCCCGGATGATCGGGCAGGTCATGCAGTGCCCGCCGCCGCGCCCGCGGCCCAGCTCGCCGCCCGCGATCTCGATCACGTCGATGCCGGCCTTGCGCAGCAGGTCGTTGGTGGTCGTGTTGCGGTCGTAGGTGAACACGACGCCCGGCTCGACGGCCACGGAGTTGTTGCCGCTGTCCCACTGCTGCCGCTCGGACTCGTAGACGTCGCCGCCGGTCTCGATGACCCGCAGCTGGCCCAGCCCGGAGACCTGCCCCACCACGTCGAGGAAGGACGACCGGCCGGCGTCGGTCACCGAGACGCCGAGCGGCCCGGAGTCGGGGCGCAGCACGAACGGGTGCACCCGGTCCACGATCCGCGGGTAGACGGTGACGGTGTCGACGTCGACGAACGTCATGATCGTGTCCAGGTGCATGGCCGCGCGCAGCCGCGGCATGCCCGCCACCACGATCTGCTCGGCCGCGCCCGCCTGGAACAGCGAGGCCGCGACCTGGGTGATCGCCTGGCGCGACGTGCGCTCGCTCATGCCCATCAGCACGGTCCCGTTGCCGATCGGCATGATGTCGCCGCCCTCGAAGGTGGCCTCGCCGTGGCTGGCCTCCGGGTCGCCCCACCACACGCGGCTGCCCACGAAGTCGGGGTGGAACGAGTAGATCGCCTTCATGAGCAGCGTCTCGTCCCGGCGTGCCTGCCAGTACAGCGGGTTCAGCGTGAGGCCGCCGTAGATCCAGCAGGTCGTGTCCCGGGTGAACAGCGTGTTGGGCAGCGGGGGCATGAGGTACTCGCGGGCATCCGGGCTGAGGTCGGCCAGCGCGCGGAAGCCCGGCGGCAGCTCGGGCACGTCGGCGACGGCGAGGCCGCCGATCAGGTACCGGGCCAGCTCGTGCTCCGGCAGGGACTCCAGGTACTCGCGCGTCGCCTCGACCAGGCCGTTGCCCACGATCTCGGGCACGATCTTGCGGTCGAGCAGCCAGTCGCGCGCCCCGGGCACGCGCAGCGTCTCGGCGAGCAGGGCGTGCAGCTCGACGACGTCGACGTCGCGCTCCCGCAGCTCGGCCACGAAGTCGGCGTGGTCCTGCTGGGCGCGCTCGACCCACAGGACGTCGTCGAACAGGAGGCCGGCGGAGTTGGACGGGGTGAGGCGCTGGTGGGCCAGCCCGGGGGCGCAGACCAGGACCTTGCGCAGGCGGCCCACCTCGGAGTGGACGCCGTACGCCGACGAGGGTGTGCCGGCCGGGGGCGGTGTGCTGTCGATGGTGTTCATCGGGCGATAACGGTACTCACCCGATCGCCGTCGTGCCGAGCAGGGAGCCGATCGCGAAGGTCGCGCCGAGCGCGAGCGCCCCGCCGACGACGACGCGCGCCGTGGCGCGCACCCGCGGCGCGTCGCCGATCCAGGCCGCGAGCCAGCCCGTGCCGGCGAGTGCCGCCAGCACGACGACGAACGTGATGCCGACCCGCCAGGGTTCGGGGATCAGCAGCACGGCGGCGAGCGGCAGGACGGCGCCGAGCGTGAACGCGACGGCGGACGCGAGCGCGGCGTGCCAGGGGCTGACCACGCCGTCCTCGTCGATGTTGAGCTCGGCCTCCAGGTGGGCGGCGAGCGCGTCGTGCTCCGTGAGCTCGATCGCGACCTGGCGGGCCGTGGCGGGGGACAGGCCCTTGGCCTCGTAGAGCTCGGCCAGCTCCGCGAGCTCCTCCTCCGGCATCGCGGCGAGCTCGGCCTTCTCCTTGGCGATGAGCGCCCGCTGGGTGTCGGACTGGCTGGAGACCGACACGTACTCGCCCAGCGCCATCGAGATCGCGCCGCCGACGAGTGCGGCGACGCCGGCGGTGAGGATCGGCCCGGTCTGCGACGTCGCCGCCGCGACGCCGACGGCGACCGCGGCGACCGAGACGATGCCGTCGTTCGCGCCGAGCACGCCGGCGCGCAGCCAGTTCAGGCGCTCGGCGAGCCCGTTGGTGTGGGGTTCGTCGGGGTGCCCGACGGCGGTGCGGCCGCCGGTGTCCGGGCGTCCCGCGCCGGACGGTTCTGTCGTCATGGGCTCAGGCAACCAGGACTCCGGGCCTCGGGCCAACATCAGGCCAGAGGTTGGGCAGCCTCACCTTGGCCGCGGAGCCCTCTGCTGTGCCGACCTTCCGCTGTGCCCGCCCTCCCCTTTGAGGCCCGGGTTTCTTCTCTTTGCGGCCGCCCAAAGACAAGAAACCCGGG
>NZ_JBHWLR010000019.1:0-97865 GCF_042731755.1 Promicromonospora sp. NPDC059942 | reverse complement strand
GCGCCGACCGCGCCCGCTGTGCCGCCCGGACCCGCCGCCCGGCCCGCGAGCGCCGCCGCGTACCGCTCGGCGCTCTCCGTGGTGACGCGCACCCCGGTCAGGCCGAGGACGGCGACGTTCTTGCGCGCGACGTCGGCCGTGGCGCGCGCGCTGTCCACGAGGGTCACCGACACGGCGCCCCGGCTGGCGGCCTCCAGCCCGAGCGCGCCGGAGCCGGCGTAGAGGTCGAGCACGCGGGCGCCGTCGAGCACGTCGAGGTGCTCCAGCCGGGAGAAGATCGCCTCGCGGACACGGTCGCTGGTGGGGCGGGTGCCCTTGGCGGGCACCGCGATGGACCGCCCGCCCACCGACCCCGCGACGATCCTGGTCACGCCGAAAACCCTAACCCGCCCCCGCCCCGTTGAGTGCTGGGTATCTGTGTCCCTGGCGCACGAGAACGCGCAAATATCCAGCACTCAGCGGTCCGGTGGGGGGTGGGTGGGGCGGGGGTCAGGACCAGGGGGTGTCTATGTGGGCGACCACCGGGAGGTGGTCGCTGGCCGTGCGGGGCAGGGCGCGGACGTCCGTCACGGTGGCGCCGCGGGCCAGGACGTGGTCGATCTGCGCCACCGGGAACACCGCGGGGTAGGTGAACTCGAAACCGGTGGTCGGCGCGGTGACGAGGTTGGTCAGCGGCGCGATCGCGTCGTCGGCGAGGACCGCGTTCAGGTCTCCGGCCACGACGACCGTCTCGTCCTTCTCGGCCTGGACCGCGTCCGCCAGCCGGAGCGCGCCGGCGTTGCGCTCCTCGGTCTCGAAGCCGCCGCTCCCGACCCGGACCGAGGGCAGGTGCGCCGCGTACAGCACGACGTTCGCGCCGTCGTGCTCGACCACCGCGCGCAGGCAGCGGTTCCAGGACTCGTCGAGGATGTCCACAGGCCGCACGCCCTTGAGCGGGTACCTGGACCAGATGCCGACCGTGCCCTCGCTCTGGTGGTACGGCAGCGCCTCGGTGAGCGCCTCGTCGTACTTCTCCGCCAGGTCGAACGGCACCTCGGTGAGCGTGACGACGTCGGGCTCGGCCGCGAGGATGACCTCCGCGGTGCCTGCCACGTCGGAGTTGGCGGCGTTGACGTTGTGCTGGACCACGGTGAGGTCGCCCGGGGGCGTGGCCTCGGCCCGGATCTGCGGCAGGAAGACCCAGATCCAGGCGGCCAGCGGCAGCAGGACGGCGAGGACCGCGAGCGCCGACCGCCGCAGCAGCGCGGCGAGGATGCCGAGCGGCACCGCGAGGCCGAGCCAGGGCAGGAAGGACTGGACGAGGCTGCCGAGGTTTCCCCAGCGGTTGGGCACGTACTCGTGGCCCACGAGGAGCAGGGCGACGAGGACGGATCCGAGCGCGAGCAGTCTTCCGCGCTGCCACGCGGTCTTCGCGGGCCTGCCCGTGTGGATCGCGTGCCTCGCATCGACCGTCACGGGCGGGGACTCTATCGGTTGTATGTTTCGGGCGTAAGGAGTGGGTCATCCCGTTCGTGGTGGTCCCCGTCCCGGATCTGGCCGTCCGACCAGGTCAGAGCGGGTGAGGCACGGTCAGGTGCGCTCCAGGAACTCCTCCTGGTCCTCGTCGAGCTGGGCGCGGATGGCGCGCGCGAGCTCCGGGAACTCGGTGAGGTCGGGGGACGCCGCCACGACGTCGGCGGCCGCGGTGCGGGCCTCCTCGATGAGGCCGGCGTCCTTGACCACGCGGAGCAGGCGGAGCGAGCTGGCCCGGCCGGACTGCGCGGCGCCGAGCACGTCGCCCTCGCTGCGCAGCTCCAGGTCGAGGTTGGCGAGCTTGAAGCCGTCGGTGGTCTGCGTCATGGCCTCCAGCCGCGCGAAGGCGGGGGTGCCCGGTTCGGCGTCGGAGACGAGGAGGCACAGCCCGGGGTCGCTGCCGCGCCCGACCCGGCCGCGGAGCTGGTGCAGCTGGGAGATGCCGAACCGGTCGGCGTCGAAGATCACCATGGCCGTGGCCTCGGGGACGTCCACGCCCACCTCGACCACCGTGGTGGAGACGAGCACGGGTGCCGCCCCGGAGGCGAAGGCGGCCATGGCGGCGTCCTTCTGGTCCGCCGGCATCTGCCCGTGCAGGACGCCGACCTCGATCCCGGCGAGCTCCGGCCGCGAGCGCAGCTCCTCGACCACCTCGAGCACGGCGCGCAGCGGCGGCCGGTCGGCCGCGCCCGCGGCGCCCGGGTCGCCGAGGTCCAGGTACTCGGGCACGTCGTCGAAGTCCTTGGCCGGGACCTTGGCCTTCGCGCCGCTCTTCTCGTCGGTCTCCTCGTCCGGGTGGATCCGCGCGCACACGACGTAGGCGCGGCGGCCGGCGTCGACTTCCTCGCGGACGCGGGCCCAGGTGCGGTCGGTCCAGCGGACGTTCCCCGCGGGGACCGCGACGGTCGTGATGCCCGCGCGCCCGGCCGGTACCTCCGTGAGGGACGACGTCTCCAGGTCGCCGAACACCGTCATCGCCACGGTGCGCGGGATGGGCGTGGCGGTCATCACCAGGAGGTGCGGCGACACGCGCCCCTTGGCGCGCAGCGCGTCCCGCTGCTCGACGCCGAACCGGTGCTGCTCGTCCACCACGACGAGGCCCAGGTCGGCGAACTGCACCTGCTCCGACAGCAGCGCGTGCGTGCCGACCACGATCCCGGCCTCCCCGCTCGCGGCCTGCAGGAGCGCCTCCTTGCGGGCCTTCGCGCCGAGCGAGCCGGTCAGCAGCGCCACGCGGGTACTGGCGCCCGCGCGCTCGGCACCGAACAGCGTGCCGCCGTCGGCCAGCGGGCCGAGCAGGGTGCGCAGGGTGCGGGCGTGCTGCGCGGCGAGCACCTCGGTGGGGGCGAGCAGGGCCGCCTGGCCGCCGACGTCGACCACCTGGAGCATGGCCCGCAGCGCGACCACCGTCTTGCCGCTGCCGACCTCGCCCTGCAGCAGCCGGTGCATCGGGCGGGGCCGGGCGAGCTCGGCCGCGATCTCGTCGCCGACCTCGCGCTGGCCGTCGGTGAGGGAGAACGGGAGGGCCGCGTCGAAGTCCGCGAGGATGCTCGGCTGCCCCGCGGGCAGCGGCGGGCGGGCGGTCGCGTCCTCGGCGGCGGTGCGGGCGCGGCGCTGTGCGAGCGCGGCCTGCAGCACGAACGCCTCCTCGAACCGCATGCGGTGCCGGGCCTGGTAGGCCTCCTCCAGCGTCGCGGGCCGGTGCAGGCTGCGCAGGGCTGCCGCCCGCCCCGGCAGGCCCTGGCGCTGCCGCACCTCGTCGGGCACGGGGTCCGGCACGTCGGCGTCGGTCAGCGTGTCCAGCACGACGCGGAGCGCGCCCTGGACCTTCCAGCTCGGGATGCCCGCGGCGGCCGGGTAGATCGGGATGGGCTTGGTGGCGTGCTCCATGAGCGCCTCGTCGCTGTCGAGGTCGGACTCCTCCCCCATCAGCGTGAAGTCCGGGTGCGTGAGCTGACGCGTGCCCCGGTACAGGCCGACGGTGCCCGTGAACAGGCCCTTCGCCCCCGGGACCAGCCGCTTCTCGTGGTTGTAGAGCGAGCCGCGGTGCTTGCCGAAGAAGGTGAGCGACAGCCGGCTGGTGCCGTCCGTCACCACCACCTCCATGAGCGCGCCGTTGCGGTTGCGCATGGGCCGCACGGTGGCCTGCTCGACCCGCGCGAGGATCGTCACGTGCTCGCCCACCTCGAGCGCCGCGATGTCGGTCAGCGCGCCCGGGTCGGCGTACCGGCGCGGGTAGTGGCCCAGCAGGTCGCCCACGGTCGTCAGCCCGAGCTTGCCCAGGGCGGTCGCGGTCCGCTTGTCGAACGCCCGCTCCAGGCGCTCGTCCACCCGTTCGCTCATGCGTCCGCCTCCGGTTCCGGCGCTGCGATCTCCACGCCGAGCTGCACCCCGTCGCCCGGGTGACCGGTCGCCAGGACGACGATCTCCGCGTCCGGCGCGCGCCCGGCGAGGACGGCGGCGAGCTGGTCGGGCAGCTCGGCGGGCACGCCGGCGTCGAGCAGCGCCGTCACCACGGTGGTCTCCGGTCCGGCGGCCTCCTCCAGCAGGTCGACGGCGGCCGCGGCGGACGTGCCGTGGACGGTCAGCCCGGCGAGCGCCTCGCCCACGACGGCGTGCGCGTCGACGGGGTCGCCGCCCAGGTCCGGCAGCCCGACCGGCAGCCCGACCGGGAGCAGTGTGCCCAGGGCCGCCAGCGCCACGACGGCGTGCACGTCGGTGGCCGAGGGCACGGTGATCAGCTCGTCGACGTCGAGGTGCGCGCCGCCCCCGGCGGTCAGCTCGGGCGCCCCGAGGAGCAGCACGCGCCGGGCGCCGGTCGAGGCCGCGGCCCGCTCGACGTCGTCGGCCACCAGGGCCTCGACGGTGGCGCCGACCCCGCCCGTGAGGAGGACGACGGCGCCCGCACGCGCGAGCTCCCCCGCCAGGCCGGGCGCCGACGTCGCCGCCACCACGCCCCACTCGTGCTGGCCGGCCGCCGCGAGGTGTCGCACGTGCACCTGCGCGAGCGTGCCCGCCCGCGCGGCGTCGGCCGCGATCACGAGCGCCCGGTCGAGGTGGTCGGTGTGCACGTGGGCCTGCCAGACCGCCGTGCCGGTCCCCGCGTCCCCACCGACGACGACCACCGAGTCGCCCACCTCCGCCAGGGCGCCGCGCAGCCCGGCGGCGACGGTGTCGGCCTGCTCGCCGGCGGGGCCGGTGAGGACGAACATGAGCTCGAGGGCGTCGGATCCGGCACCGTGCGGCTCGGCCTCGCCGTCGGTCACCGACGACGCGGCGTCCGCCGGGTCCGGCGCGCTCGGCAGCGCACCGGCGTCGAGAAGCTGGTCCAGGGTCACGGCGTCCATGCTGCCGCGCACCACTGACACTCCGCCCGCGCCCAGGTCGCCGGAGGCCGGCCCGCCGGCTCCCGCTTCACGGGCCTCCGCCCCGGCCGAAGCACCGGCCGAAGCGCCCGCCGCCGCGACGACCAGCGCGTCCAGCACGAGGACCAGGCCCAGCGCGCCGGCGTCGAGCACGCCAGCGGTGCGCAGCACGTCGAGCTCCTCCCGGCTGGCCCGCGCGGACGCCCGGGCCGCGGCCGCCGCGGCGGTCACCACGGGCAGCGGCCCGGCGTCGGGCCCGGCGGCGCGCGCGGCCGCCCCCGCGGCGTCGGCGGCCGAGAGGATGGTGCCCTCAGCGGGCACCGCCACGGCGGACCGGGCGGACGCCGCCGCCCGCGTGAGCAGGTCCGCCGTGGTGCCGCCGCGCCGGGCGGCGACGGCCAGCCCGCGCAGCCACTCGCTGAGGATCACGCCGGAGTTGCCGCGCGCGCCCAGCAGCGCCGCGCGGGCGAGCGTGGCCAGGAGCCGCGGTCCCGTGGCCTCCGCGGGTGCCGCGGCGACCGCCCGGTCGCCCTCGCGGAGGGTCAGGTAGAGGTTGGTGCCGGTGTCGGCGTCCGCCACCGGGAAGACGTTGACCCGGTCGATCGCCTCGCGCTCACGCCGCAGCGCCGCCGTGGCCCCGCGCGCCCAGGCGCGCACGACGCCCGGGTCGTCGAGCCCCGCCCCTGGCGGGTACGCCTGGGGTCCCGGCTCAGCCGTCCGGCTGCCGCTGTCGACGTCGGTCACGCTCTGCCCTCCTGCACCTGGGGTCACGAATGCTCGCGCCACGAACGAGCGGCTGCCCGGGCACCCGCTCGGACGGATCCCACCGTACCCAGCGGGTGGGACGATTGCGTCCGGCCGCCCACAGGCCTGTGGACAGCCCCCGGTCCGGTCGGTGTGACGCAGCACCCCGCGGCTACGGTTTGAGGGCGCGGCCCGCCATCAGGTACTCTGTCGAAGTTGCCTGGAACGCCAAGAAGCGTTGATTGCTCCGAAGTATCCAGGCGTTCCCTTTAGACCATCATCACGTCGTGCTGTCGTTATGCACCGGCGTGCACGACATTCAGGAGACACCGTGGCTGCCAACTGCGACGTCTGCGGCAAGGGCCCGGGCTTCGGGCACAGCGTGTCGCACTCCCACATCCGCACCAAGCGCCGCTGGAACCCGAACATCCAGCGCGTCCGCGCGATCGTGGGCGGCACTCCCAAGCGCGTCAACGTGTGCACCTCCTGCCTCAAGGCCGGCAAGGTCACGCGCAAGGTCTCGGCCTGACGCTGCCGCAGCCGGGTCGCTGACGCGACCCGCACATGCTTGACGAAGACGCTCGCCGGTTCGCCGGCGGGCGTCTTCGGCGTTTCCAGAACCTTCATCTGGTACCAAAGAAGTGGTTGCGCAGGGCCCCGCACGGTGAAAAGGTAAGGTCATGATGGCACCGGAAGACGTGACCATCCGCCCAGCAACGACGACCGACGCCGAAGCTATCGCTCGTGTCGACATCGCCTCTTGGCGTGGTGCTTACTCAGAGATCCTTTCCGACTCCTACCTGGCCTCGCTCGACATCACCGACCGGGCCGGGCAGTGGACGGCGGCGGTGACAGCGCGAGATACCACTGTTCTCGTCGCCGAGGACGAGAGCGGGCCCATCGGGTTCACCAGCGTGGGGCCATCGCGCGACGAGGACGCCGAACCGGGCGACCTGGAGATCTACGCCATCTATCTCCACCCGCGCGTCTGGGGCAGCGGCGTGGCGCGCGACCTCATGCGCACCGTGCTCGACGGCCTGCACTCGGGCTCCGTGACGCTCTGGATCCTGGAGGGCAACGAGCGCGCGCAGCACTTCTACCGGCGGCACGGCTTCCAGCACGACGGCACCGAGCGCATCGACGAGATCGGCGGCCAGCCGCTCACGCAGCTCCGGTTCCGCAAGCGCTGAGTCTCAGCAGCAAGCGCTGAGCCTCGGCAGGGTGCGGCCGGCGACAGGTCCCGGCCTCACGCCCGGAAGTGGTCCCAGCCCGGTCCGACGTCGGGCTCCGCGCCGCCGATCGTGACGGCCGGCGCCTCGCCCGGCTCCCGCACGTGTCCGACGGCGGTCCAGCCCGCCGGCAGCTGCGCGTCCGCGGGGAACGTGGCGAGCAGCCCGTGGTCCTCTCCCCCGCCCCAGATCCAGCCGTCGAGCACGCCGTCGACGTCGGACCGGCCGGGCCCCCACCCGGGGTCGCCCAGGCCCGACGCCGCGGCGACCGCCCGCGCCGCCGAGCGCAGCTCCTCACGGTCGGCGGGGAACGCCCCGGCGTCGAAGTCGATCTGGACGCCGCTCGCGGCGGCGAGCCGCCCGGCGTCGCGGAGCAGACCGTCGGAGAGGTCGAGCATCGCCGTCGCCCCCGCCCCGGCGGCCGCGACCCCCGCGGCGAGCGGCGGCTCGGGCCGCAGGTGCGCGGACACCAGCCGCTCCCAGGCGTCCTCGAGCAGCACCCCCTCGCCGACCTCCAGCGGCACCGGCGACGGCGGTTCCTTGACCAGACCCGCCTCCAGGAGCGCCAGCCCGGCGGCCGACCACCCGCGCACTCCCGCGTGGGCGACGACGTCGCCCGGCCGTGCGCCCGACCGGAGCACCGGTGCGCGTCCTTCCAGGTCACCGTGCACGGTGACGGCCACGACGAGGCAGGGACCGCCGGACAGGTCGCCGCCCACGGCGCCCGCACCGGCGGGCGCGCAGCCGTCGGCCAGTCCCTGGGCCAGCCCCGTCACCCACTCCACGTCGGTGTCGCCGGGCACCACCAGGGACGTGACGAGCGCGGTCGGCCGGGCGCCCATCGCCGCGATGTCGGCGAGGTTCTGCGCGGCGGCACGCCGTCCGACGTCGTACCCCGTGGACCAGCGCGCGCGGAAGTGGCGGTCCTCGACGAGCACGTCCGTGGAGACCACGAACCGTCCGTCGGGGGCGGCGAGCACTGCGGCGTCGTCGCCCGGGCCGAGCAGCGTGGCGCTCCCCCGGGGCAGCAGGGGGAGGATGCGTTCGAGGATCTGCTCCTCGGAGAGGTCACGGACGCGGGTCACTGGAAGACCTTAAGGTGCCGCGCCGCTCCGGAGCGGCATCCGGCCCGGCGCGCGGGGCGCACACCGGCACGCACCCCGGGCGGGCGCCGGGGCGGGCACGCTCACCGGGCGGGTAACGTATCTCCGTGCTTCCCGCCCGAATCGTCACCCCCCGGACCGTCGCCGTGCTGGCCGCCGCCCTCACCGCCGTGGCCCTGGGCGGCTGCGCGCGGACGATCGGGGTGGAGGTCGCGCCCGACGCCGCCGACCCGCTGTGCGCGGAGGTGCTGCTCGCCGTGCCGGACGAGCTCGGCGAGGACCTGCCCAAGGTGCCGACCGACGCCCAGGCCACGGCGGCCTGGGGCGAGCCGGGCGGTGCCGTCACGATGCGCTGCGGCGTGGAGCAGCTCGGCCCGTCCGGGGACTGCCAGCACGTGGACTCGGGCGACGGGACCACCGTCGACTGGATCGTCAGGACCGACGACGAGGGCACCTGGTCGTTCGTCACCTACGGCCGCGACCCCGCCGTCGAGGTGGTCGTGCCGCCCGCCGTGACGGACGACCACTCGACGTCGTTCATCGCCGACCTCGCCGGCGCCGTGTCCCAGGTACCTGCCACGAAGGAGTGTCAGTGAGCCCTGCCGTGAGAGAACGACCCACCACGGGGCAGCCGGCGACCGTCGACGCGGACCCGCCCGTCCAGTCCCGGCGGGAGCGCCTGCGTGACGAGCTGCACCGCGAGGTGCTCGACGCGGCCCGGCACCAGCTCGCCGGGCAGCACGGCCTGAGCAAGCTCACGATGGCCGCGATCGCCAAGGAGGTCGGCGTCACGCCGCCCGCGCTGTACCGGCACTTCGAGAACCGGCAGGACGTCATCGCGCAGCTCTGCGAGCTGATCGTCGAGGAGGTGCTGGACACGCTAGGCGCCGCCGTGGCCCGGCAGGAGCCCGGCGACGTCGGCGCGGCGCTGGTCGCCTCGACCCGGGCCTCGCTCGACTGGGCGGTCCGGAACCCGGCGGAGTTCGACCTGGTCATCGGGTCCGGCATCAGCGCGGAGCTGCCCGAGAGCCGCGACCTCCAGCGCCGCATGGCGGAGATGATCGGCGGCCACTACGTGCCGCTGTTCCGCGAGCTGGCCGCCTCCGGCATCCCCTTCCCGGCCGAAGACGAGCTCGACCCCGAGCTGGCCGGCCAGGTGCGCACGTACCGCGACGCCGTGGGCGGGCAGGACCTGCCGCTCGGCATCGCCCACCTCATGGTGACGAGCTGGCGGCAGGTCTACGGCCTGCAGTGCATGGCCGTGTACGGGCACCAGGAGTTCGCGTTCGGCGACCACGTGGCGCTGCACGAGGACCTCGTGTCCTCGCTGCTGGTGCGGTTCGGGCTGGACCCGCACCCCACGGTGCACTGAGCATCGCGCGCTGAGACAGCCGGGCCGTCTCAGCGCACCATCGAGTCCCGACCCGCCTCCAGGGTGTGCAGCGAGTCGGCGTTCGAGATGAGCTGGATGCTCCCGTGGTACGAGATCGACGGGTCCTTCATCGCCGCGCCCACCAGCTCGGCCAGCGCGGCGAGGTGCCGGGCGTCGTGCGCGCAGATGCGGTGCACGTGCTGGGAGGCCGTGACCATCTGCAGGGCGAACACCGGGTACTTCCAGATCGGCTTCCAGAGCCCGGTGCGCTGCCACGCGCGGGTGGCGGGCCACGCGAGGCCCGCGCAGGCCGTGGCGAAGGCGGCCTCCCACGGGACGTCGTCGGCCCCGGCCAGGCGGAGCAGCAGCAGGACCACCGCGGCGATGCAGAACGGGAAGGCCACCTGGTTGGCCCAGGCCCCGATCGGCTGCGGCTTGGCCACGCCGATCACCTCGACCCGCATCACGTTGCCGAGGGCGAAGGAGGTCAGCCCGATGCTGAGCACCCCGTTCGCCACCCGCACGTCGCGCACCGCGTAGCTGTAGCGGGGCTCGCCCAGCATCCTGCCTCCTCAAGCGCCCTCGTCTCGAGCGCCGTCGCCTCAAGCACCATCCGCCGGACATGTCCCGGCCCTGGTCAGAGGCAGAGTACAGGCGATCAGCGCAGGCCGGTGGGCCGTTCGAGGGCGAGCTGGATCAGCTCGTCGATCAGCTCCGGATAGGGCACGCCGGACGCGTCCCACATGCGCGGGTACATCGAGAACGGCGTGAAGCCCGGCATGGTGTTGATCTCGTTGACGACCACCTCGTCGTCGGGCGTGACGAACACGTCCACGCGGGACAGGCCCTCGGCGCCCACGGCCTCGAAGGTCCGGACGGCGATCTCCTGGACCTCCTTGATGACGTGGTCCGGCAGGTCGGCCGGGCAGGTGAGCTGCACCGCGGACTCGTCGAAGTACTTGGCCTCGTAGTCGTAGAAGCCGTTCTTGGTCTCGTCCGTGACCACGATCTCGCCCGGCAGGGACGCCCGCGGGCGCTCCCCGCCGCGGCCGCCGAGCACCGCGCACTCGATCTCGCGGCCCACGATGCCGGCCTCGACGATCACCTTGGGGTCGTGCCGGCGCGCCTCGGCGACGGCGGCGTCCAGCTCGTCCAGCGAGTCCACGCGGGAGACGCCGAGCGACGAGCCCGCGCGGGCCGGCTTGACGAACAGGGGCAGGCCCAGGGGCTCGATCGTCTGCAGCACGACGTCGCGGCGGACGTCCCAGTCGCCCGGCTTGATGACGGCGTACTTGCCGATCGGCAGGCCGTGGCCCGCGAGGACCATCTTCATGAAGTGCTTGTCCATGCCGACGGCGGACGCCAGCACCCCGGACCCGACGTACCGCGCGTCGGCGAGCTCCAGGAGGCCCTGGACGGTCCCGTCCTCGCCGTACGGCCCGTGCAGCAGGGGGAACACCACGTCGACGTCCGCCAGGGCGGACGGCACCTGACCCGGCTCCATGACGCGCAGCGCCGAGTCGCCGACGGTCAGCGGGAGCACCACCTCGGCGTCGGACGCCGGGACCTCGGCCGCCTTGCCGTCGGTGATCGCCCAGCGCTCGGGCTCGTCGGCCGCGATGACCCACTGCCCCTTCGGGGTGATGCCCACGGGCACCACCTCGTACTTCGAGCGGTCGATCGCGCTCATGACGCCGCCGGCGGTGGCGACGGAGATCCCGTGCTCGCCGGAGCGGCCGCCGAACAGGATCACGACGCGGGTCTTGCGGGCAGCGCCCGGCGTCGGCACGAGGTTCGTGGAATCCCCGGCGGAGGCTGGTTCAGGAGTGTGGTGCGACATCGCGCCCGACCCTACCGGACCCGGCTACCCCGCCGTGGCCCGCAGGTCCTTGCGCAGGATCTTGCCGGACGCCGACTTGGGCACCGCCTCGATGAACTCGACCGAGCGCACCTTCTTGTACGGGGCCACCTGCTCGGCGACGTACGCGATGACCTCGGCCTCGGTCAGCGACGCCCCGGCCGCCGGCACGACGAACGCCTTCGGGATCTCGCCGGCCTCCTCGTCGGGCAGCCCGATCACCGCGACGTCCGCGATCCGCGGGTGGGAGAGCAGGAGCGCCTCCAGCTCCGCGGGCGGCACCTGGTAGCCCTTGTACTTGATGAGCTCCTTGAGCCGGTCCACGACCTGGAACACACCGCCCGCGTCGACCGTGACGATGTCGCCCGTGTGCAGGAACCCGTCCGCCTCCAGCGTGGCCGCCGTCGCCTCGGGGTTGCCGAGATAGCCGACCATCACGTTCGGCCCGCGGCACAGCAGCTCGCCGGGGCCGGAGACGCCGTCGGCGGGCTGCTCGATCTCCGCGCCCGTCGCCGGGTCGACGATCTTCGCCTCCATGCCCGCCACGAGCAGCCCCACCGACCCGGACGGGATGTCCGCGCGGTCGAACGGGATGACGTGCGAGACCGGCGACATCTCGGTCATGCCGTAGCCCTGCAGCACCCGCACGTGCTCGCCGAGCCTGTCCCGCACGGCGCCCGCCAGGCTCTCGCCGAACGGCGCGGCCCCCGAGAGCACGGCCCGCACGCTGGTCACGTCGTAGGAGTCGACCAGCGGGTGCTTCGCCAGCGCGAGCGCGATGGGCGGCGCCACGAACAGGAAGGTCGCCCGGTGCTCCTGGATCACGCCCAGGTACTGGGCCAGGTCGAACCGGGGCAGCGTGACGAGCCGGGCGCGGGTGCGCAGGGCCAGGTTGAGCAGCACCGTCATGCCGTAGATGTGGAAGAACGGCAGCACGCACGGCACCACGTCGTCCGCCCCGACGCCGATGGCCATGGACTGGGCCACGTTCGCCACGAGGTTGGTGTGCGTGAGCATGACGCCCTTGGGGCGGCCCGTCGTGCCCGACGAGTACGGCAGCACCGCGAGGTGCGTCGCCGGATCGAACGTCACGTCCGGAGCGGGGTGCGGGTCGGCCAGGAGGTCGGCGAGGGACGTGTGGCCCGCTCCCGTGTCCGGGCCGCCGTCGAGCACCACGATCTGGTCGTCGCGCAGGCCCGCGTCGCGGGCCCCGGCCTCGCCCGCGGCGAGCAGCGCCGAGACGGTGATCAGGAGCCGCGCGCCGGAGTCGGCGAGCTGCTTGGTGATCTCGGGCGCGCTGGACAGCGCGTTGACGGTGGTCACGGTGACCCCGGCGCGCAGCAGCCCGTGGAAGACGGTGACGTAGGCCGGGACGTTCGGCGCGTGCAGGGCGACGACGTCGCCCACCCCGAACCCGCGCGCCGCGACAGCCCCCGCCACCGCGTCGATCTGGTCCCGCAGGGCGCGGAACGTCGTGGTCGCCCCGCTGACGCCGTCGACCACCGCGACGCGCTCCAGCTCGGCGTCCGTGATCGTGCCGAACAGGTATTCGTACACGCTGACGGGCGGGATCTCCACGTCGGGCAGCTGGCTGCGGATCACCATCGTCGGTCTCCCTTGGTTCGTCAGGCGCGTCGTCAGGCGCGTCGTCAGGCGCGGAACGCGGCGAGCAGGACCGGCACCAGTCGCCCCCACGACGGCGCCACCGCGTAGCGGGTGAGCTGCCGGCCCGTGTCCGTCACGCTCCGGGAACCACTGAACCACGGCGGCTTCGGAAAGAGCGAGAGCTCGCCGTGCAGCACGCTGCGCGGGAACGGGCGGAACGGCCCGGTCACCACGGTCCGCTCGGGCCCGGACAGCAGGTTCCCGTTGTGCACCACGTCGATCCCGGAGCCGACGTCGGCCACCGTGTGCCCCGGGAACGCACCCCAGGTCGCGCCCGGCAGCAGGAAGCCCACGCCGGTCCACGCGTTGATCGCGACGGTGCCGTAGCGCAGGTCGGCGATAGCGTCGTCGAACGCGGCACCCATCGACCGGCGGTCCTGCGGCCGCACCACCACGTTGGCGCCGAGCGTGCCGTACAGGGAGTCGTTGGCGAAGCCGACGGCGGCGCGCAGGAACTCGGCGCCCGTGCCCGGAAGCTGCGTCCACGCCAGCACGGGCGCGAAGTACTCGTCGGAGCACGCCGGGTCGCCCGCGGCCACCTCCATCAGGATCCGGCCGGCCAGGTGCTCGGCGTCCGGGTGCGTGTCGTCGGCGCGGGCGACCTTGTCCGCCGTGCCGGGGTACCAGGGGTCGCGGGCGGGCATCCGGGCGAGCGCGGCGCGCAGCTCGGCGAGGAAGTCGTCCTTCTGCGGCCAGTCCGCCGACAGCACCACGACCTGGCCCGCGATGCAGTTGTGGCCCGCGTTGTGCAGCCGCATCGAGACCAGGTGCTCGGCCTGGAACCGCAGGTCGGCGGCGCTCCACCGCCCGGGCACCACGATCATCGGCGCGACGCCGCCCAGCTCGCTCGTGATCGGTACCCTGAGGCGGGGGTCGTCGGCCGCCCGGCGCACCTCGGCCTCGTCACCGGTGCCCCACACGATCGCGTCGTGCGTCGCGGCGGAGCCGGTGATGTGCACCTTGTCGATGCCGGGGTGCCGCGTCAGGTAGGCCCCGACGGCGCCGTCCCCGGTGACGACCCGGACCGCGCCGACCTCGATCAGGGGGGCGAGCGCGCGTCGGTACACGTCGAGCAGCGCGCCGAAGGTGGGGTTGAGCTTCACAATGGAGGCGCGGTTGTGCGCCACGAGCTCGTAGAACGCGTCCAGCGGGGCGATCGACGAGATGTTGCCGGCGCCCAGCACGAGCCCCACCCCGCCGTACTCGCCGACCTTCCCGGCGCCCAGCCCCGCCTCGGTGCGCACCTGGTGCTCGCCCACGCCCGGCGGCATCCAGACCTCGGCCCGGAAGCCGTTGAACAGCACCCACTCCTGGGCGTTGCGCGGGAGCACCCGGACCGCCACGCGGCCGCCCGGGGCGGCGCCGATCCGCAGGCCCTCGGCCGGCGACCGGCCCGCCGCGAGCGCCTCGTAGGAGCGTGCGTACGCCGCGGCGCTCTCGAGCGCCCCGTACGGTCCGGTCATCCACTCCTCGCCCGCGTAGGGCGCGGACGGGTCGACGTGCTTGGCCCGGGCCGCGACGGTGGCCCACTCGTGGGCGACCTCGACGACGGCGGCGTGGACCTGCCGGAACAGCGCCGCCCGCTCCGCGACGGGCAGCTGCGCCCACCGCTCCGCGCCGACCTTGAGCTCGTCGACCGCCTGGTCGAGCTCGCGCTCGGTGGTGGCCTGCGCGTCCGTCACGCTCATCCGCTGTCTCCTTCGACCGCACTCTGCCTGCTCGACCGACGCGCCGGTCCTCGCTGACCGACGCTCCAATAGCCTAGGGGTCGAGTCGGTCCAGGGCGAGACCCCGTCGCGCCTTTACATTTCGACCTTCGATGCACAACCGGGACGCCGCGACTAGGCTGCCTGGCATGTCGGACATCGCCGCTACTGGGCGTCATGACCTCCGCGACGCGCTGGATCTGCTCAGCGAACAGGTGGCCGACGGCATCCTGCACGCGGAGCCCGTGTACAGCGAGACCCGGCTCCCCGCCGCCGTCGTCCAGCCGCTGGTCCGGGCGAACGTCGCGGAGATCCTCACCGCCCTCGCCGGTGAGACCTCGTCGCTCGCGCCCGCCCGGGAGACCGGCCGGGTCACGGCCGCCGAGGGCATCCAGCTCGACCTGCTCCAGGACGCCTACCGGCTGGCCGGGCTGCGCATCTGGGAGGAGCTCGCCCGGCGGCTGCGGCACCAGTCCGACACCGGTGTCCTGCTGCGGGCCTCCTCGCGGGTCTGGTCCGCGATCGACCGTTCGTCGAACGTCGCCGTCCGGAGCCATCTGGAGGCCGCGGCGGGCTTCGGCGAGAACATGGCCCGCACCGAGCTGCTGCGCGGGATCCTGACCGGGGTCGTCCAGGACCTGGAGACCGCGCGGCGCGCCCTCGGGCTGCCCGCCGACGTGATGCTGGTGGTCGCGGTCACGGCGCAGGGTCCGGCGTCGGGCGGGGTGCGGGGTTCGACGTCGGGTGCGGGGCGGGGTCCGGGGTCCGGCGCGACGCCGGCAGCGGCGTCCGGGCCGGACGCGGCGTCCGACCCCGCCCGGGTGACCACCCGCTGGCTGATCCACGAGGGCGACCGGCTCACGCTCGTGGCCGCCCCCACCTCGCCGGACGCCCAGGAGGCGCTGGCCGGTCTCGCCGCGGGCACCCGGACCGGCGCGAGCCGCCCGTTCACCAGCCTCGCCGACGCGCCCGCCGCCCTCGCCCAGGCCCGCACCGCGGTGCGCTCCCTGTACCCCGGGCAGGCCGGGCTCTCCTGCTTCGGCGACCGTCCGCTGGACGCGCTGCTGGCCGCCGACGACGGGCGCGCCGGCGAGCTCGCCCTCGCCGTCCTCGGCGGGCTCCGGGAGCGCGACCCGCGGGACGAGGAGCTGCTCCTGGCCACCGTCGAGGCGTGGTTCGAGCACGGCGGGTCCGGCACCCGGGCCGCCGAGGCACTGCACTGCCACCGCAACACGGTGCTGAACCGGCTGGCGCGCGTCGCCGACCTGACCGGCCGCGACGTCAACGACCCGCGCGCCGCCGCCGAGCTCTACGCGGCCGTGCGGGCCCGCCGGCTGCAACCCACCGTTCTGGGCACAATTCACCCTGCGGTGATACTCACCGGACATCCAGCCGAAAACCAGCACCACCCCGGCCCCTCCCAGGGTTAGCCTCGTGACGTGACCGATCTCCTGTCCGGTGAGCTGCTTGCCGACATTCGCGAACGTGCCGCCGACTACGACCGGGACAACGCCTTCTTCGCCGAGGACCTGGCCGACCTCCAGGCGTCCGGCTACCTCGGCGCGATGGTCCCCACGGCGTTCGGCGGGGGCGGGCTCACGCTGCACGAGACCGCCCACGAGCAGGCGCGCCTGGCCGCGCACGCGCCGGCGACGGCGCTGGCCGTGAACATGCATCACGTCTGGGTCGGCGTGGGCCGCTACCTGCACGAGCGCGGCGACTCGTCGCTGGACTGGCTGCTGCGGGAGGCGGCGTCGGGCGAGGTGTTCGGGTTCGGCTACTCCGAGCCGGGCAACGACCTGGTGCTGCTCGGCTCGCGCACGGAGGCCCGGCCCGACGGCTCGGGCGGGTACACGTTCCACGGCCGCAAGATCTTCACGTCCAACTCCCCCGCCTGGACGCGGCTGGGCGTGCTCGGCCTGGAGAAGGCCGGCGGACTGCGCCACGGCCGCAACGGCGCGCCGCGCCTGGTGCACGCGTTCGTCACGCGCGACGGCGGCGGGTTCGAGATCCTCGACGACTGGGACACCCTCGGCATGCGCGCCTCCCAGTCGCGCTCCACGCTGCTCGACGGCGCCCACGCGCCCGCCGACCGCGTGCTGCGCCTCCTGCCGCCGGGGCCGTCGCTGGACCCGTACGTGCTGGGCATCTTCACGTCGTTCGAGGTGCTGCTCTCGTCGGTGTACGCGGGGATCGCGGACCGGGCGCTGGAGCTCGCGGTCGAGGCGGTGAACAAGCGGACGTCGATGAAGACAGGCAAGACCTACGCGCAGGACCCCGACGTCCGGCGCCGCATCGCCGACATGGCGCTGGCCCAGGACAGCGTCTGGCTCCAGATCGACGGGATCACCCGCGACATCGACGCCTCGGCGGCGGACCCGACGCTGGATCGCGGCGCGGGCTGGTTCCGGGCCACCGCCGGGCTCAAGGTGCGCGTCACCGAGGCGGCCCGCGAGGTCGTCGACCAGGCCGTGCGGGTCTCCGGCGGCTCCACGTACTTCAACGGCTCCGAGCTGGGCCGCCTGTACCGGGACGTGCTGGCGGGCATCTTCCACCCGTCCAGCGACGACGCCGCCCACAGCACGGTCGCCCAGTCCCTCCTGGGCCCGCTGGACTAACCCCCTGACTCGCCAACCAACCCGCCGAGTCAGCCACCTGGTCCGACCACCCACCTGACTCACCATCACAACCCTGCCGAGTCAGCCACCTGGTCCGACCACCTGGCTGACTCGCCGTGGCAACCCTGGCGAGTCAGCCGGGTGGACCGACCAACCCGCTGACTCGACATGGTCGCCAGGTGGTCCGACCATCTGACTGACTCGACACGACAACTCTGCCGAGTCAGTCAGGTGGTCCGACCAGCCGGCTGACTCGGCGTGGCGATCCGGGCGAGTCAGTGGGGTGGTCGGACCAGATGGCTGACTCGGCGGGGTTGTCGTCGGCAGGTTGGCCGGCGGTGGGTCAGGCGCGGAGCGCCTGGTCGAGGTCCCGCCAGAGGTCTTCCACGTCCTCGATGCCGACCGAAAGGCGCAGCAGGTCCTCCGGGACCGTGTGCGCCTCGGTGCCCCAGCGGCGGCGGCGCTCCAGCATCGACTCCACGCCGCCCAGCGAGGTGGCGGGCAGCCACAGGCGGACGGCGTCCACGACGGCGTCGGCCCGGTCGACGGCGGCCGGTCCCGTGCCGGTGACCGCCGCGTCCCCCGCGCCGGGCCGGGGGCGGGGGCGGACGCCGATGATGGCGCCGAACCCGTTCATCTGCGCCTTCGCGCGCTCGTGCCCCGGGTCGCCGGGCAGGGAGGGGTGCCGCACCTCGGCGACCTCCGGGTGCTCCGCGAGCCGCCGGGCCAGCTCAACAGCGCTCGCCTGGGCCCGCTCGAAGCGCAGCGCCAGCGTGCGCAGCCCGCGCAGCGCGAGCCAGGTCTCGAACGGCCCGGCGATCGCGCCGTGCAGCGTCCGGTGCTCCCGCAGGGTCGCGGCCAGGGCGGCGTCGCGCGTGACGAGCGCGCCCAGCACGACGTCGGAGTGGCCGGCCAGGTACTTGGTGACCGAGTGCAGCACCACGTCGGCGCCGTGCTCCAGGGGGCGCTGACCCAGCGGCGTCGCGAACGTGTTGTCGACCACCGAGCGCACACCGGCGGCGCGGGCGGCGCCCAGCACGGCGGGCAGGTCCGCGACCTCCAGCATCGGGTTGGTGGGCGACTCGACGAGCAGCAGGTCGGCGCCGTCCAGGGCCGCGACCACGGCGTCCGTGTCCGCGATGTCGACGTACCGCAGGGTCACGCCGTGCCGCTCGGAGATCTGGCGCGCCAGCACCATGCCCGCCTGGTAGGCGTGCCGCGGCAGCACGAGCGTGCCGCCGTCCGGCACCAGCGAGAACGCGGCGGCGACCGCCGCCATCCCGGACGAGAACAGGATCGCCGTGGCGGGAGCGACCGCGCCGCCGTCCACAGCCGCGCCGCCGTCGGCCCCGCCCTCGAGCGCCGCGAGCGCCTCCTCGAACGGGTGCCAGGCGTCGTTGTCCCCGCGCGCGTACGACAGCTCGTCCGGGCTGACGACGCCGCGGGAGACGTACGTCGAGTTCAGCGGCACGGACGGGTTGATGTGCCCGCCCTGCTCGCGGGCCGGGCGCCCGGCGGAGACGACGACGGTGGCGGGCGAGAGGCCGGCGGCTGACGGGTGCGGGGCAGTGCTCATGGTCCGGAGAATACGACCGGACCGCGCCCACCGCCCCGCCCGTCCGCAGGTCGGCCGGACGTGTCGGCCGGGCGGGCCGCCGGACCTGTCAGACCCACAGGTCGCCCGGGTGACCTACGCGGCTGACACGTCCACCGTGGTCTGCCGGACGCGGCGGATCACCATCGACATCAGCGCGGCGCCCGCGCACAGCGCGCCCGCGCCGTACCAGACGGCGTCGTACGAGCCCGTCATGTCCCGCACCAGACCGCCCGCGAAGGCCACCACACCCGCCCCGACCTGGTGCGACGCGAGCACCCAGCCGAACACGATCGGCGCGTCCTCGCCGTAGAACTCCCGGCACAGGGCGAGGGTCGGCGGCACGGTCGCCACCCAGTCCAGCCCGTAGAACACGATGAAGAACAGCATCGGCATCTCGACGTGCGGGGCCATGAGCGACGGCAGGAACAGCAGCGCGACGCCGCGCAGCGTGTAGTAGACGCCCAGCAGCACACGCGGGGAGAACCGGTCGGTGAGCCAGCCGGACCCGATGGTGCCGATCACGTCGACCACCCCGATCACGGCGAGCAGGCTCGCGGCGACCGTGATCGGCATGCCGTGGTCGTGCGCGCCGGGCACGAAGTGGGTGCGGACCAACCCGTTCGTCGTCGCGCCGCAGATCGCGAACGCCCCGGCGAGGAGCCAGAACGGGCCGGTGCGGGCGGCGTCGAACAGGGCGGTGACGGCGCGCCGGGCCGCGCCGCGCGTCGGCGCGGGCTTGGGCGCGTAGGTGCCGCCGTAGGGCGCGAGGCCCATGTCCGCGGGGTGGTCGCGCAGCAGGAAGAGGACGAGCGGGATGGCCACGAGCGAGGCGATGGCCACGGTGACCGACGCCGGGCGCCAGCCCTGGTTCTCGACGATCCACGCGAGCAGGGGCAGGAAGACGAGCTGGCCCGACGCCGTGGCCGCCGTCAGCACGCCGCTGACCAGGCCGCGCCGCGCCACGAACCAGCGTCCCGTCACGGTTGCCGTGAACGCGAGCGCCATGCTGCCGCTGCCGACGCCGACCAGGAGCCCCCAGCCGAGCACGAACTGCCAGGGCTCCGACATCCACACGGTCGACAGGGCGCCGCCGGTGATCACCACGAGGGCGATGCTGACCACGGGGCGCATGCCGAACCGGTCCATGAGGGAGGCAGCGAACGGCGCCGTCAGCCCGTAGAGCACGGACTGCAGGCCGACGGCGAACCCGATGGTGGCGCGCGACCAGCCGAGCTCCGCGTTGAGCGGGTCCACGAAGAGGCCGGGCGCGGCGGTGAACGCCGCGGCGCACATGACGGTCACGAAGCTGACCAGGGCCACCCACCAGGCGGGGTGGATGCGCGGGGCGCGACGCGGGGCGTCCGGGGTCTGCGCTGCGTTCTGGCCCGCCGGCACGGGGACGTCTGTCTGGGTCACGGGATCAGCATGCTGGGGCGCGGCGGCGAGAAACAGTGGCCCGGAGGACACACATCGCTAGGTTCGGGCCATATGATCGAGGCATGGCCCAGACCACCCCGCGCCGGCACCGCGTCGCCGTCCTGATCCGGCCCGGATTCATCCCGTTCGAGCTCGGCATCCCGCACCGGATCTTCGGCATCGCGCGCGACGCCGAGCACCGCCCCCTGTACGAGGTGGTGACCTGCACGCCCGGCGGCCCGGGCCTGGTGCGGTCGGACTCCGACGTGCTGGTCCAGGTGGAGCACGGGCCCGAGGTCCTGGAGACGGCGGACACCGTGGTGGTCCCGGCGTCGCACACCTCCGGTCCCGACGGCACGGACCCGGCCGCCGGTGCCCCGCGGCTCGAACCCGAGCTCGCCGCGGCGCTCGCCCGCATCCGGCCGGGCGCCCGGCTCATGTCCATCTGCACGGGCGCGTTCGTGCTGGCCGCCGCGGGCCTGCTCGACGGCCGCCCCGCCACCACCCACTGGCTGGAGAGCGACCGCTTCCGGCAGCTCTACCCGCGCGTGGACCTCGACCCGGACGTGCTCTACACGGACGACGGCGACGTGCTGACCTCGGCCGGCGTCGCCTCCGGTGTCGACCTGTGCCTGCACGTCGTGCGCCGGGACCACGGCACGGCGGTCGCGCAGGACGTCGCGCGCCGCACCGTGGTGCCGCCGCACCGCGACGGCGGCCAGGCGCAGTTCATCAAGCGGCCCGTGGCGGTCGAGCGGGCCGTCGCGCGGGGCGACGCCCCCGGGTCAGCCGCCGCCGGGGCCCGCGGCACGAGCACCGCCGCCGCCCGGTCCTGGGTGCTGGACCGCCTCGACGAGCCGCTCACGCTGTCCGACATGGCCCGGCACGCGGCCATGTCGGTGCGCACCTTCACCCGCCGGTTCCGCGACGAGACCGGCGAGAGCCCCGGGCAGTGGCTCACCCGGCAGCGTGTGGAGCACGCCCGCACCCTGCTGGAGTCCACGAGCCTGCCCGTCGAGCAGGTCGCCCGGCGGTGCGGCTTCGGCACGGCCCAGTCGCTGCGGGCCCACCTGACCACGGCGCTCGGCGTGACGCCGTCGGCCTACCGCCGTACGTTCCGCCGGGCGGCCTGACGGCGGCCGCCCGGCGGACCGGTCAGGACTCCGGGACCGGGTACGGGAAGGCGTCGGTGACGCCGATCTTGTCGTACTCCATCGCGGAGGCGTCGAAGTCGTCCTCCCAGTTGGCGTTGCTCACCTCGTTGCACTGGTAGGACTGGTACGACTGGTCGGTCGTCTCGCCCACCTCGATGTTGCTGAACGAGAAGGCGCAGCCGCCGGCGTCCATGTGGATGCCCCGGGTCCCGCTGTCGGGCATCTCGCCCACCGGGTCGGGGAGCACGTCGCCGATCACCATCTGGTCCACGGTGTTCTGCACCGGGTACGGGTCCTGGTTGTCGACGCCGTAGGTGTAGAACGCGCCCATGTCGCCGGAGTCGAGGCCCGCCTCGTCGATCCGGATGTACCGGAACGTGTTGTGGTCGGTGTACTGGTCGCCGTCGACCACCTCGGGGCGGGACTCCAGGCTGATGCCGTACCGCGCGGAGTGCCGCACGTTGATGTGCTCGACGAGGTTGTCGCCGGTGCCCATGAGCTCGATGCCCGCCGCGTCGCCGGGCACGAGCTCGCCGACGTGGTGGATGTAGAGGTTGCGGAAGGTGTGGTGGTGCGACAGGTCGCCCTCCCCCGGCCAGCCGCCCTCGACCTTGATGCCGTCCGCGCCGATGTTCTCGAACAGGCTGTTCTCGACGGTCAGGTGGTCGTTGGCGAACAGCGCGTAGACCCCCATGAAGCCGGTGTCGCGGACGTGCATGCCGGTGAGCGTGATGCCGCTCGTGTTCTCCAGCGTGACGGCGCCGAACCGGTTGCGCGGCATCTCGATCTGCCGGTCGTACTCGGGGTACTTGTGCTCCTCGCCGGAGTCGCCCGCGCTGATCCAGCCCGAGCGGTACCAGCTCACGAAGTCGGAGTACTGGATGCCGATGCCGTCGAAGGTGATGTCGTGCGCCTTCTGCTCGGGCGTGGCGCCCTTGACGTCGATCACCTGGGTGACCGTGGGCTTCATGATCGTCACGTCGTCGATGTCGCCGCGCGGCTTGTAGTACAGCTCACCGGCCTCGCGGTCGATGTAGTACTCACCCGCCTGGTCCAGGAACGGCAGGGCGTTCTGGATGAAGTAGCGCGAGCCGCTGCGGCTGTTCACCAGGGCGTACCGGGCCCAGTTGTCGAGCGTCGCGAAGCCCTTGCGGTAGTCGGCGCCGCCGATCGGCACGATGTCGGTGAACCAGCTCCACGAGCCGCCCGACCACAGCGTGACCTGGGCGTCCTTGAGCGGGTTGCTCTCGGGGGTGTCGTCCCAGGCCGGGTCCCAGTCGCCCTCCTCCCAGTACAGCCACTGGTGCACGGCCTCCTTCTCCGGCTCGCCGAGCCGCGAGAACAGGTACGGGCCCTGGGTGTCGTCCGAGCCGCGGTTGGGATACCGGGCCAGCTCGGAGCGTTCGCCGTCCTCGAAGAGCGTGTAGAACTGCTCGTCGGGATCCACCTGGGTCTTGTAGATGCCGTCCTGGTACTCCTCCCAGCCGGTGACCTCCTCGGCGCCCACGAGGTTGGCCGCGCCGGGGCCGTCGCTGCTGCGGTACACGACCTGGTGGCCGCCGCCGCCCGAGTCCTGCTCGGTGAAGGCGATGGTCTCCGTGACGGGGTACTCGCCCGCCGCGAGGTTCACGGTGATGTCGCACCGCTGTCTGCCGTCCCGGTTCAGGCCCTTCTCGCGGATGTGGTCCCGCGCCGCCTCAACGGTCCTGAACGGGTCCTTCGCCGTGCCCTTGCCCCGGTCGTCGCCCGACGGCGAGACGTAGAGCTGCGGGCACCCGCCGCCCGAGACCGCGGCGGCGGCGTCGGCCGCCGCGCCGGCGAGCCGGTCGAACGCGATCCCGCCGCCGCCCATGGCGGCGACCAGGCTCACCGCGGCGACTGCCACGGTGCTCGTCTGTATCCAGTTCCTGGACATCGATGTCCCTTCCTCGGTGTGGGTTCTTGCGGGTGGTCGGTAGGGGTGGTCCGTGGGGTGGCCGGTCAGGCCCGCGGTTCGACGACGTAGGTGGCCCCGCGGCGCGTCCGGAAGACGGCGAGGCCGTCCTCGGGGCGTTCGACGTCGACCGGGCCGCCCGGGCCCGAGACGCGGACCGGGCCGTCGGTGCGCAGCCGGATCGTGTTGCCGGCCAGCGACTGGATCCGCGCGCTGCGGAGCCGTCCGTCGCGCCAGGTGAGGGCGAGCTCGAAGGCGCCCCGGGTCCGCAGGCCGCGCACCCGCCCGGTCGGGAAGGCCGCCGGGAGGCACGGCAGCAGCCAGACCTCGCCGGAGTGGCTCTGCACGATCGTCTCGTTGATCGCCGAGGTACCCCCGAAGTTCCCGTCGATCTGGAACGGCGGGTGCAGGTCGAACAGGTTCGGCGCGGTCCGCCCGGGCGAGAGGAGCTGCTTCAGGTGGGTGTAGACGCCGTCCCGCTGGAGCAGCCGGGCGCGGATGTTCATCTTCCACGCGAGCGACCAGCCCGCCGTGACCGCGGGACCGCGCAGCTCGAGCGACCGGTTGGCCGCCGCGGCCAGCTCGGGCGTGCGGCGCGGGGTGATCTGGTCGCTGGGGAACACGCCCCACAGGTGCGAGACGTGCCGGCTGGTCTCCTGCGCGGCCTCCTCCCAGTCGACCAGCCACTCCTGGACCTGCCCCAGGAAGCCGATCTGGTTGGGCGGCAGCTGCTCGCGCGCGGCCAGCGCCTGCGCGGCCATCTCGCGGTCCTGGCCGAGCACCGCGGACGCCTTGTCGAACGCCGTGAACAGGTCCCGCAGGATCTGCATGTCCATGGTGGGGCCGGCGCACATGCTCACGCCCACGTTGTCGATGTCGTGGTGCTTGAGCTCGGGCGAGTGCGAGGGGCTGGTGACGAGGTAGCCGGTCGCGGCGTCCTGCACGAGGGTGTCGAGGAAGAACTCGACCGATCCGCGCAGCACCGGGAAGTACTCCCGCAGCACGTCGAGGTCGCCGGTGTACTCGTAGTGCTCCCAGAACAGGAGCGAGAGCCAGGCGCCGCCGGTGGGCCAGACGCCGTAGTACGCGAAGTCCACGGGCGCCGACCCGCGCCACAGGTCGGTGTTGTGGTGCGCCACCCAGCCCTTGGCGCCCCACATCTTCTGCGCCGTCCGGGCACCGGACTCGGCGAGTTCCTCGATCATCGCGAACAGCGGCTGCCAGCACTCCGCGAGGTTCGCGGGCCCAGCGGGCCAGTAGTTCATCTGGCAGTTGATGTTCAGCGTGTACTTGGACTGCCACGGCGGCAGCATCTGGTCGTTCCACAGCCCCTGGAGGTTGGCCGGCTGGCCGGGGGTGCGGGAGCTGGAGATCAGCAGGTACCGGCCGAACTGGTAGTACAGGGCGGCGAGCTGCGGGTCCTGGCCGTCGCGGAAGGCCGCGACCCGCTGGTCGGTCGGCAGGTCGACCGACGCCGAGGTGCCCAGGTCGATGTCCACCCGGCCGAACATCTCCTGGTGGTCGCGCACGTGGGCCCGGCGCAGGATCCCGTAGCCCTGCGGCGTGGCCCGCTCCAGCGGGGCCAGCGCGGCCGCCAGGTGGTCGCCGCCGACGTCGAGGTAGTTGCGGTGGCTCGTGCCGATCGACAGGACCAGCGTGACGGCGTCCGCGCCGCGCACCCGCAGCCCGGTGTCGTCGCAGGTCACGGTGCCGCCCTCGGGCACCGCCCGGACCAGGCTGACGAAGCGGACCTTGCCCTCCAGCCCCTCGGCCTCGCCGCTGCGGCCCTCCAGGGCGAGCGTGCGGCCGTCGTGGGCGTACGTCGACGTCTCCTGCAGCGACGTGTACCCGGAGTCGAACGAGATCGCGCCGCGCGCGCTCGCCGTGAACCGGGCGACGATCACCTGGTGCGCGTGGCTGCCGAACACCTCGCGGGTGTGGCGCACGCCGTCGGCCACGAACGTCGTGGTAGTGATCGCCGTGGTGAGGTCGAGCGACCGCTCGTAGCCCGTGACGCCGGCGCCGGCAGTGCCGCCCGTGCCGGCAGTGCCGTCAGTGAGGTCGCCGGGCAGCCCGGGGAAGGTCAGGTGCAGGTCCCCGACGGGCTGGTACTGCATCTGCTCCGTGGGGCGGCCCATGAACCGCTCGTCGGCGAGGTTCTGCGCCTCCAGCCACTTCTCCTCGCTGATCAGCCGCCGGATCTCCGGCAGCGCCTCGTGCCCCAGCGGGTCGGCGTAGTCGTGCGGGCCGCCGGCCCAGACCGTGTCCTCGTTGAGCATGAGCTTCTCGGCGGCCACGCCGCCGAACACCATGGCGCCGAGCCGGCCGTTGCCGACGGCGAGCGCCTGCAGCCACTCCTGGGCCGGCGCGGTGTACCAGAGCCGCATCGGGTTGGTGTCCGGGGCGTCGCCGCCCTCGGGGTCGGCCGCCGCGCTCGTGGGGGCCTGCCCGGCGAGCGCGAACGCCCCCGCGGTCAGGCCCGTCGTGCGCAGGAGGTCTCTTCGCGTGATCGGATTCATCGAGCGACTCCTTCGTCCTCTTTGTCATCACTGTCATCACTGCCATCACCGTCATCACCGTTGAACGACGCGGGCTAAATGTAGTACGTCACATGTATCACAAGTCAAGAGTGCAGACTGGACCCGTTGGCCGATCGTGACCGGCCACGCCACGCCCCAGGCCCTACGCTGGGCACATGGGACGAGCCGGACACCGCACAGCACTGCTGATCGCCGCCTGCGCGGCGCTGCTGCTGGCCGGGTGCACGGGCGCGCAGGGCACGAACGGCCCGGAGCTCAGCAACACCAGCCCCGTGCCGGTCGCCCCGGACTCGGACACTGACGCGACGCCGTCGCCGTCGGGCGGCTCAGGCGACGACGGCTCGGACGACGGCTCAGGCGACGACGGGGACGACGCCCCCGAGCCGAGCGCCTCCGCGACCGAGACGGAGTCCGGCCCGGCCTTCCCGGCGAACACGAAGCCCGACACCGCGGAGCCCTCCGGTGAGGGCGAGACGTTCCTGAGCGTCACCGACGTGCGCGTCGCCGCGCACGACGGCTACGACCGCGTCGTCTTCGACCTCGACGGCACGGGCAGCGGCAAGCCCGGCTGGCGCGTCGAGTACGTGGACCGGGCGTCCGACGACGGGTCCGGCGACGCCGTGAAGGTGGACGGCGACGCGATCCTGCGGGTGTCGCTGTCCGGCACCGCCATCCCGACGGACAGCGGGGTCGAGGAGTTCTCGGGCGACCGCATCGAGCCCGCCGACACCGACTCGATCGAGGAGATCGTGTACCGCTACTGGTTCGAGGGGTACACGACGGCCTTCATCGGCGTGGACGACGCCGAGCGCCCGTTCCGCGTGTTCCTCCTGGAGGACCCGATGCGCGTCGTGGTGGACGTGCGGCACTGACGGCCCGGCGCCGACACCGGCGGTGCCGGGCCGGCCCACCCAGATCAGCCCCGCAGGCTCAGCCCGCGACCTCCGACTTCTGCGGCCGGGCGAGCAGCGTCGCCGCGAGTTCCGACAGCGGCAGCCTGCCCGCCAGCACCTCGACGACGCCGGCCGTGATCGGCATCTCGACGTCGTGCGCCCGCGCGAGCTCCAGCACCGACTGCGACGACTTCACGCCCTCGGCCGTGCCGCCCGTGGCCTTGATCGCCTCCGCGAGCGTGAGCCCCTCGCCCACGTGCTTGCCGAGGCGGTGGTTGCGTGACAGCGGCGACGCGCACGTCGCCGTCAGGTCGCCCATGCCGGCCAGGCCGGCGAACGTGGCGGCGTCGGCCCCGAGCGCGAGGCCCAGGCGCGTGATCTCGACCAGGCCGCGCGTGATGAGGGTCGCCAGCGTATTCCAGCCGAAGCCCTGGCCCTGGGCCATGCCGGCGGCCAGGGCGATGATGTTCTTCACCGCGCCGCACAGCTCCACACCCACCACGTCGGTGTTCGTGTAGGGCCGGAAGTACCCGGTCGAGCAGGCCGCGGCCACGAGCTGGGCCGTGGCCTCGCTGCGCGAGGCGACCACGGTCGCCGTCGGCTGCCGCTCGGCGATCTCGGGCGCCAGGTTGGGGCCGGAGACGATGGCGACGCGCTCGTCCGGGAGGTCGAGCACCTCGGCGATGACCTGGCTCATCCGCTTGTCGGTGCCGAGCTCGACGCCCTTCATCAGGGAGACGACGACGGCGCCCGGCGCCGCGACGTCGTGCACCAGGTCCTTCATCGACTCCAGCGTGGCGCGGGCGACCTGGGAGGGCACCGACACGACCACGATGGCGGCGCCCGCGAGGGCGATCGCCGGGTCGGTCGTGCCGTGCATCGGCGGCAGCTGCACGCCCGGCAGGTACTTCTCGTTGCGGTGCGTCGTCTCGACGGCGTCGAGCACCGCGGCGTCGCGACCCCAGAGGGTGACGTCGCACCCGGCGTCGGCCAGGACCATCGCGAACGTGGTGCCCATCGAGCCCGCGCCGAGGACGGCGACCCTGGGCTGGTTCGTCGGGGCGCCCTGTGCTGTCGCGGCGCTCACGGGCGCTCCACCGGGGGGTAGGTCGTCATCTTGGCCTCGTAGTCGGGGTGCTTGCGGAGGTCGAAGCGCGGCTTGGGGGCCACCTCGCCGCGGATCTGCTCCAGCTCGGCGGTGATGGCGTCCATGATGCGGCTCGTGGCCTCACGCAGGGTGGCGGTGTCCTGGGGCCGGTCGTACAGGTCGCTCAGGTCGACGGGCGGGCCGGTCTGGATGGTCACCTTCTTGCGCGGGAACGGCTTGAGCACCCGGCTGTAGCGGCCGAGGATCTCGGTGACGCCCCACTGCGCGACGGGCAGCACCGGCAGGCGCGTCGTCAGCGCGATGCGGGCCACACCCGTCTTGCCCTCCATCGGCCAGTACTCGGGGTCCCGCGTCAGCGTGCCCTCGGGCAGGATCGCCACGCAGGCGCCGTCGCCGAGCTGGCTCGCGGCGTCCTTCAGCGACTCGGCGGACTTCGCGGAGTCCCGGTCCACCGGGATCATCTTGGTGCCCCGCAGGGCCCATCCCGTCAGCGGTGAGTCGAACAGGCCGCGCTTGGCCAGGATGCGGGGCTCGCGGCCCATGTCGAAGAGGTAGTGCGCCAGCGTCAGCGCGTCGAGCTCCGTGACGTGGTTGGCCGCGGCGATGAACCCGCCCTTGGCCGGGAAGTTCTCGCCGCCCTTCCACTCGTACTTGCACAGCGCGAACATGAGGTTCCGCACGATGAACGCGACGAAGCGATACATGCGTGACTCAGGGCGTGGGATGGACACGGCCGAAAGGATACTCGGCCGAACCGTGTCGGACGCTCAGGTCACCAGGGGGACCGGAGCGTCCGACACGTGCGAGGAGAGAGCGTCAGCCGCGGACGACCTCGGCGCCCAGCGCCTCCAGCTTGTCCTGGAAGTTCTCGTAGCCGCGGTCGATCAGGCCGATGCCGCGCACCGTCGACTGCCCCTTGGCGGCCAGGGCCGCGATGAGGTGGGAGAACCCGCCGCGCAGGTCCGGGACCTCGATGTCGGCCGCGGAGAGCGGCGTCGGGCCGGAGACGACGGCGGAGTGGTGGAAGTTGCGCTGGCCGAACCGGCAGTCGCGACCGCCCAGGCACTCCTTGTAGACCTGGATCGTGGCGCCCATCTTGCGCAGCGCGTCCGTGAAGCCGAAGCGGTTCTCGTACACGGTCTCGTGCACGATCGACAGACCGGCGGCCTGCGTGAGCGCGACGACGAGCGGCTGCTGCCAGTCGGTCATGAAGCCCGGGTGGACGTCGGTCTCGAGCACGATGGACTTGAGGTCGCCGCCGGCGTGCCAGAAGCGGATGCCGTCGTCCTGCACCTCGAACCGGCCGCCGACCTTCCGGAAGGTGTTGAGGAACGTCATCATCTCGGGCTGCGTGGCGCCCTTGACGGTGATGTCGCCGCCCGTGGCCAGGGCCGCGGAGGCCCAGGACGCGGTCTCGATCCGGTCGTTCAGCGCGGTGTGGGAGTAGCCCTCGAGGCGGTCGACGCCCTCGATGCGGATCACGCGGTCGGTGTCGACCGAGATGATGGCGCCCATCTTCTGCAGCACCGCGATGAGGTCCATGATCTCGGGCTCGATCGCCGCGCCCGAGAGCTCGGTGATGCCGTCGGCGCGGACCGCCGTCAGGAGCGTCTGCTCCGTGGCGCCCACCGACGGGTAGGGCAGGGAGATCTTGGTGCCCTGCAGGCGGCGCGGCGCCCGCAGGTGGATGCCGTTGGGCCGCTTGTCCACGACGGCGCCGAACTGGCGCAGGATGTCGAGGTGGTAGTTGATGGGGCGGTCGCCGATGCGGCAGCCACCCAGGTCCGGGATGAACGCCTCGCCGAGGCGGTGCAGCAGCGGCCCGCAGAACAGGATCGGGATGCGGCTGGAGCCGGCGTGGGCGTCGATGTCGGCCACGTGGGCGGACTCGACGTTGGACGGGTCGAGGTCCAGGATGCCGGCGTCGGTGTCGTACTTGACGTTCACGCCGTGCAGGTCCAGGAGCCCCGAGACGACCTTGACGTCACGGATCTGCGGAACGTTCCGCAGCACGCTCGGGGTCTCCCCCAGCAGAGAAGCCACCATGGACTTCGACACGAAGTTCTTTGCGCCTCGAACGGTGATGGTCCCGTTCAACGGGTTGCCGCCGTTCACATACAGCAGATCGTTCATATCCTCGTCGTCGTCTCGTTCGTTCCGATGATGGATGTCCGATGGCGGAGCCTCCGGGAGCCCGGTCGATCCTGCCCCTCACCGCCGGTCGTGCCAACACGGCAACCGGTGGGAGTATTCACCGTTCACCACACCTTCACTCGCGACGCACCAGGCCGCAGTTCGACACGCCGCTCGTGCACAGGGCCCGCGCATGCCGCCGTCGGCAGCCTACGTCAAGACCCCATCCGTATCGCGAGACGACCTTCCCGGATCGCGGACGCCGTGCCTAATCTCGCGGGATGAGCACCTCCGCAGCGCCGACCGCCGGGACCCCCGGCGGCGGGGAGAGCACAGCGCCGGCCGGCAATCCTCGCGGCCGCGTCGTCCTGGCCTCCCTCATCGGTACGTCCATCGAGTTCTACGACTTCTACATCTACGCGACGGCCGCCTCGCTGGTCTTCCCTGCGCTGTTCTTCCCGAACGCCGAGGACCCCACCACGCAGCTCCTGTCGTCGTTCGCCGTGTTCGGCGTCGCCTTCGTGGCGCGGCCGGTCGGCTCGGTCCTGTTCGGGCACTTCGGTGACCGGATCGGCCGCAAGGCGACGCTGGTCGCGTCGCTGCTCACGATGGGTATCGCGACGGTGCTGATCGGCCTCATCCCGGCGGCGTCGACGCCGGGCTGGGCCGTGGCCGCGCCGGCGGTGCTGGTGCTGTGCCGGTTCTGCCAGGGCCTCGGCCTCGGCGGCGAGTGGAGCGGCGCCGCCCTCCTCGCCACCGAGAACGCGCCCGAGGGCAAGCGCGCCATCTACGGCACGTTCCCGCAGCTCGGCGCGCCGATCGGCTTCATCCTCGCCAACACGGTGTTCATCGCCCTGTCCACGTCGCTCACGCCCGAGCAGTTCGCCGCCTGGGGCTGGCGCATCCCGTTCATCGCGTCCGCCGTGCTGGTGATCGTGGGCCTGTGGGTGCGGCTCTCGCTGCTGGAGACCCCCGCGTTCCGCAAGGTGATCGAGGCCGAGGCCGTCAGCAAGGTGCCGGTGGCCCGCGTCTTCCGCACCTCGTGGCGACAGATCATCTCGGGCACGTTCATCATGCTGGCCACCTATGCGCTGTTCTACCTGATGACGACGTTCACGCTGAACTACGGCGTCGCGCCGACCGCGCCCACCGACGGCTCCCCCGCCGGCCTCGGCTACGAGAAGATCGACTTCCTCTGGATGCTGATCGTGGGCGTCGTGTTCTTCGGCATCTTCACGCTGACGTCCGGGCCGATGGCGGAGAAGTTCGGCCGCCGCAAGCACCTGATCTGGGTCACCGTGGCGATCATCGTGTTCGGCGCGCTGTTCGTGCCGCTGTTCTCCGCGGGCCACGTGGGTGTGCAGACCCTGCTGATCCTCGGCTTCACGCTCATGGGCCTCACGTTCGGCCCGATGGCCGCCGTCCTGCCCGAGCTGTTCCCGGCGAACGTGCGGTACACGGGCTCCGGCATCGCGTACAACCTGTCCTCGGTGCTCGGCGCCGCGGTGGCCCCGTTCATCGCCGTGTGGCTGTGGGCCGAGGCCGACGGCTCCCCCGTGCTGGTGGGCGTCTACCTCTCGGCGATGGCCGTGATCACGCTGGCCGCGCTGCTCCTGACGCACGAGACGCGCGACGTGGACTACGCGGAGAACGTCGGGGACTGACGGCCGCGCCGCTCGCGCTCCTGACGCCGACGCCGTCGCGCACCTTCCGCAAGGGGGTGCGCGACGGCGTTCGTGCGCTCAGCCGTCGCGCGTCGTGAGCCGGGCGTAGGCCAGCGACATGCCGATCACCAGGTAGCACAGCGACCGGAACGCGCCCTCTCCCAGGCCGCCGGTCGCCACGGGGTCCCGGATCAGGTCGACGAGGCTGCCCAGCGACTGCGGCAGCAGGTACGGGTGCAGCCAGTCCAGCGCCGAGATCTGCAGCAGCACCCCGGACACGATGAGCCCGCCGAGCACGCTCACCACCACCAGCATGGGGTGCTCGGTGGACGCCGAGATGGCCAGCGCCACCGCGCCCACCGCCATCAGGTAGAGCGTGGCCCAGGCGATCGCGACGGCCAGCCGTCCCAGCACCTCCCCGACGGACAGCTCGGTCCCGGACATCGACGCGAGGTTGTCCGCCCCGGCCAGGACCAGCCCGGTGACGAAGCCGGACGCGACGACGAGCGTGGCCGCGACCAGCGCGACCGCCAGCACGCCCACGGCCTTGACCACGAGCAGCCGGCCGCGGGCCACGGGCGCGAGCAGCCAGCCGCGCAGCGCCCCGTGGGACTGCTCCCCGGCCAGCGCGTCCCCGGCGGCCATGGCCACCGTGAGCGGCAGCAGGAGCATCAGCAGCGTCATGAGCGAGCCCAGCGGCAGCACGAACGCGCTGGTCGCCATGGTCACGAAGATCGGCGGCTCCCCGCCGGGCGGCCCGTCCGGGCTCGCGCCGCCCGCCCCGGGGGCGGCGCCGCCCGCCGTCAGGTCCACGGCGATGCCGGTGATCACCGGGAGCACCGTCAGCAGGCCCAGCACCACCAGCGTCCGCGGACGCCGGAAGATCCACCGCAGCTCGGCCCGCAGCAGGCGGCCGACCGGGGCGCGGAGCCGGGCCGGCGCCGGGTCCGGGGTGGTGACCGGGGCTTGTGCCGGGTCCGTGGCCGTCATCGGGCCGGCTCCCGGTCGGGCACGGGTTCGGCGGGCCCGGCGCCGGGCTCGGCCGTGACGCGCTGGGCGGCGCCGGGCTCGGCGGCGGCGCGCTCGCCCGGGGCCTCCCCGAGGTCGTGCGTGAGCCGCGCGAAGACGTCCTCCAGCCCGGTGCGCTCCCGCCGGGCCTCGTCGACCCGGACCCCGGCCCGGACCAGCGTCTCGATCACGGTCGCCGGCGTCGTGCCCGTGAGGTCCACGCGCACGCCGGCCGGGGCGAGCCACGCGGTGACCCGCTGCTCGCGCAGGGCGGCCGCCGCGGCGGCGCCGTCGGCGGTGGTGACGAGCAGCGTGGGGTTGCCGGACTCCAGCAGGTCGTCCAGCGGGCCCTGCGCCACGACGACGCCCGCGTTCAGCACGACGACGTGGGTGCACGTGGCCTCGACCTCCGCCAGGAGGTGCGACGAGACGAGCACCGTCACCCCCTGGGCGTGCAGCTCCGCGATGATCCGGCGCACCTCCTGCGTACCGGCCGGGTCGAGGCCGTTCGTCGGCTCGTCCAGCACCACGAGCCGGCGCGGGACCAGCAGCGCGGAGGCGAGCCCCAGGCGCTGCTTCATGCCCAGCGAGTACGCGCGGTACTTCTTGCGGGCCGCGCCCGCCAGGCCCACCCGCTCCAGCGCCGCGGACACGGCGCCGTCCAGCTCCCGCCCGGACAGCAGGGGCTCGGCGGCGGCGAACCGCAGCAGGTTCTCCCGGCCGGACAGGAAGGGATGGAAACCCGGCCCCTCCACGAGCGCACCGACGTGCGGGAGCACCCGGTCCACGGCCCCCGGGACGGGGACGCCCAGCAGCTCGATCTCCCCCTCGGTCGGTTGGACGAGACCGAGCAGCATCCGGATGGTCGTCGTCTTGCCGGAGCCGTTGGGCCCCAGCATCCCGACCACGGCGCCCTCCGGCACCTCCAGGTCGACGCCGTCCACGGCGACCGTGCCGCGGTAGACCTTGCGCAGGCCCCGCGTCCGGGCGGCGACCGCGGTCTGCGCCGCGGTCGCCACCGGTCCGGTGGCCGGCCCTGTCGCTGGTCCGGTCGCTGGTCCGGTCACTGCTGGTCCAGGGCGTCGACGAGCATCTGCCGGGGCACCGCGCCGGCCGCGAACTGGCCGTCGTCGGTGACGATCGCGCCGCCGACGGCGATCCGGACGTACGAGCCGGAGCCGAAGGCCCCGGACACCGGCCGGCCGATCTGCGCCAGCAGCCCGGCGACGTCCTGCTCGCCGCCCGCCGAATCCGCGCCGCCGAGGAAGCCCTCGCTCCCGGCCGCGCCGTCGTCGGACCCCGAGCCCGCAAGATCCCGGCCCAGCGCGTCGGCGGGCACCGTGCCCACCAGCACCGCGTCCCAGCCGTCGCCGACCGTCGTCAGGCCCTCCGCGGGGCCGCCCGGCTCGCCGGCCTGCCCGGCGTGCTCGCCGTGCGCCTTCGCGACGTCGCCCGCGTCGGTGGTCTCGACCTTCGCGCCGGCCGGGGGCGTGAACTCGAACAGGCCGGCGTCCTGCGCGCCCACCGCGAACTCGGTGAAGCCGAGCGACAGGACCGGTTCGGACCTGCCGTTCGCGTACACGTCGAACCGCAGCGGCACGCGCGTCTGCTCGTCGATCGCCACCGTGACCTCGCGCAGCAGCGTCTTCTCCGACGGCTTGGGCGTGAGCACGAGCTCGTAGGCAGCGCGGTCGGCGACGCGCGCCGTGCCGTCCACGACGATGTCGCTGGTCGGGCGCAGGTGCTCGATGATCTCGGTCGCCGCCTGCGACGGGTCCGCCATCCGCGCCTCGGGGTGCCCCTGCTCCCCCGCGCGCTCGTCGGCGTGCTTCTCCGCCTGGGCCCTGGCCGTCGCGAGGTCCGCGTCGTCCCAGGTGAGGTGCCGCGCGCTGTTCTCCTGCGAGTCGTAGGCCCACGCCTCGTCGGCGTTCTTCACGAACGTCAGCTCCGACGTCGGCCGCTCGACCTGGACCCGGGCGGCCTGCGCGCCGTCGTGGAAGACCCGCACCGACTCGAAGTCGAGGGCGTCGGCCCCGGGCACGGCGGGCAGCCCGAGCTCGTTGCTCACCTCGGCCACGCCGTCGAACGCGGGCGGCGTGGCCTCCAGCGCGGAGGTCACGAGCTGCTCCGCGTCGATCGTGGGGAGGACCGGGTCGTCGTCCGCGCCCGCGGGCAGCGCGGTGAACGCCAGCCCGCCTAGCCCGACCGCGATCCCCGACCCGGCGGCGACCAGCGCCTTCGTCCTCGGCCTCATGTCCCGCTCCTTCGCGTCCGGTACCAGTGTGCTTCCCTCGTGCTCCTTCCACGATCCCCCAGGGCGGCTGAGACCTCGCTGAGAGGCGGGCGCCGGGCACGACACGCCCACCAGCGCACTCGTCCGCCTACGCACCGGCCGCCGCGTGCGGCATGCTGGCAGGCATGAGGCCGCAGATTCTCGTGGTCGACGACGAGCCGGGCGTGCGCAAGGCGCTGGACCGCGGCCTGCGCGCCCAGGGCATGGACGTCACGGTCGCGGCCGACGGCCCGACCGCGCTGCGCCTGGCCCGGACCGGGTCGTTCGACGCGGTGCTGCTGGACATCATGATCCCGGGCCTGTCCGGGTACCGCGTGCTGCAGGAGCTGCGGTCCGCCGGCGTCACCACCCCGGTGCTGCTCGTCTCCGCGAAGGACGGCGAGGTGGACCAGGCCGACGGGCTGGACCTCGGCGCCGACGGCTACGTGGTCAAGCCGTTCTCGTTCGTGGTCCTGCTCGCCCAGCTCCGCGCCGTCCTGCGCCGCGCGGCCCCGGGCACCACGCGGGAGCCGATCCGGCTCGGGCCGCTGACCGTCGACCGCGGGGCCCGCGCCGTCCGCTACGCCGAGGTCGACGTGCCCCTGAGCCCGCGCGAGTACGCGCTGCTCGTGGCGCTGGCCTCGCGCGCCGGGACGGTGTGGACCAAGCAGGAGCTGCTGACCGAGGTCTGGGGCGACGAGCAGGCCGCGACCCGGAACGTCGTCGAGGTGTACGTGGGCTACCTGCGCCGCAAGCTGGCGGCAGCCGGCGCCGGTGACCTGGTCCGGACCGTCCGGGGGCAGGGGTACCGGCTCGGGGGCGCGCCCTAGTGCGGGCGGCGCCCGGCGGGCACCGGACGGGGGCGCCCTGGGCGGGCGTCTCGCTGCGCCTGCGGATCACCGCCCTCGCCACGGCGGTCACGCTGGTCTGCCTGCTGGGTCTGGCGCTGGTCGCGGGCCGGGGCCTCGGGCCGCTCCTGACGGGCGCCGTGGACGACGAGCTCCGGACGGCGCTCAGCGGCGCCGCCCACGACGTCGTCGCCGGCACGGAGCCCGCCCCGGCCGACGGCCTGGAGGTGCGCGTGCTGGACACCGCGGGCGGTGCCATCGACGACGCCCCGCCGCCCGCCCTGACGCGCGACCAGGTGCGCGCCCTGAAGGCCGGGACCCCGGTCACAGCGGGCGACCGGCGGCAGGTGCGTTGGCAGGGCTCCGTGGTCACGGCGCCCGACGGGAGCCAGCGGCTCGTGGTGGTCGGCACAGGGCTCGTGGGGCAGCGCGCCGCCGAGGCGTCGGGCAGCCGGTGGCTGCTGGTCACGGCTCTCGTCGGAACCGTGGTGGCGGGGGTTGCTATCTGGTTCGCCGTCGGGTCCGCGCTGGTCCCGGTCGCCCGGATGCGCCGGTCCGTGCGCCGGCTCGCCCCCGGCGCACGCGTGGAGGTGCCCGCCGGCACGGCCCGCGAGCTGCGTGCCCTGGCCGACGACTTCAACGAGCTGCTGGACCGGCAGGAGGCCACCACGGAGCGGCTGCGCCGGTTCACGGGCGACGCCGCGCACGAGCTCCGCTCGCCCGTGGCGTCCATCCGCCTCCAGTCGGAGGTCGCGGTGGCCGACCCCGACCCGGCGCTCTCGCAGGAGGTGCACGCCGACGTGCTGGCGGACGCCGAACGACTGTCGGCCCTGCTCGACGGGCTGCTGGCGCTGGCCCGCTCGGACGCCGGGGAGCTGCCGCCGGCGGACGACGTGGACCTGGTGGGCGAGGTGCACGCGGCGGTGGCACGCGCCGGGGAGCAGCCGGTGCCGATCGTGGTCAACGCCGCCGCCGACCAGGTCTGGGCGGCCGCGGCGCGCACGGAGACCGGGCTCGTGCTGGACAACCTGCTGCGCAACGCCTGCCGGTACGCCCGCACGCGGGTCGTGGTGTCGGTGCTCGCGGGCCGGTCCACCGTGCGCGTGCTCGTCGACGACGACGGCCCCGGGGTGCGGCCCGAGCACCGGGACAAGGTGTTCGACCGCTTCTACCGGGTGTCCGACGACCGCGCGCGCACCTCGGGCGGCGCCGGGCTGGGCCTCGCGCTGGTCGCCGAGCTCGTCCGCCGCCGGGGCGGCCGGGCCGCCGTCGGCGAGTCGCCCGACGGCGGCGCCCGGTTTACCGCCGTGTGGCCACGGGCCCGCTGACCGGACGGCGCGCCACGTGCGTGGCCGTCACGGTGTGGGAGACGCAACACTGACCGGCCGCTGATCAGGGCCGTCACGGCCCGGCGCGGGCCGGTATCGGGGTTAGCGTGACCGGGTGGAGACGACGGCCCTGATCGCAGCGTGCCTGGCCGTCGTCCTCGGGGCAGGGCTGCAGCGCGTAGCCGGGATGGGCGTCGGCATGGTGGCCGCGCCGGTGCTCACGGTGTTCCTCGGCGCGTCGGTGGGTGTGCTGGTCAGCAACGTGGCCGCGATCGTCACGGCGCTGCTCATCCTGCGGGCGCTGCGGGACGGCGTGGACTGGCGGCGCGTGGTGACGATCCTGCCGCTCATGCTCGTGGGCTCCGTGCTCGGCGCGCTGACGGTCCGCGAGGCCGACACCGCGTGGCTCGACGTGATCGTGGGCGGGTCCGTGCTGGTCGCGCTGGGCGCCTCGGCCGTGCTGCGGCGGCGGGTGCGGATCCAGGGCCGTCCGGTCGCCGTCGTCACCGGGCTGGCGGCGGGCTTCATGAACACGACCTCGGGCGTGGCGGCGCCCGCCTGGACCGCGTACGCGCTGGCCACCCGCTGGGAGCACCGGTCGTTCGCCGCGACGATGCAGCCGCTGCTCGTGGTCATGAACGTCATGTCGGTGGTCACCAAGCTGGGCTTCGGCGCGATCCCGGCCGGCTCCGCCCCCGCCTGGTGGGTCTGGCCGGTCCTGCTCGCCGCGGTGCTCGCGGGGGTGGCGTTCGGCAACCTCCTGGCCCGCCGGCTGCCGACCTCGGCCGCCTCCCGCATCGCGGTCACCGTGGCGGTGGCGGGCGCGGTCACGGCCCTGACCAGGGGAATCCTCACGATCGCCGGCTAGGTCGTGTCAGTGGCGTCCGGAATACTTGCCGCGTGATCCGGATCGTGCGCTCTCTCGCCGTGGGGTTCGCCCTCGCCTGCCTCCTCCTGATCGGCCTCCGGCTCGATCACGGCGCCCCCGCCTGGTGGCTGCCCGTCGCGCTGGTCGTGAGCAGCACGGCGGTCATGCTGACGGCCGTCGCGACCACCCTCACGGGCGTCGGCCGGACCAACGCGCTGCGCACGGCGCCGCCGGTCGACGTCGTGGTCACCGCGGAGCGCGAGGGACGCCTGCACCTGGCCAAGGTGCTGGACATCTCCTCGACCGGGAGCGAGCTCGACGGCAACCCCGTGGCCGAGCTGCGGCTCGCCGTCGCCGCCCGGACCCGCCCGGCGTACGCGACCACCACCCGCGCGCTCATCGACGCGACCCGCCTGCCGCAGTTCCAGCCGGGGGCCGTGGTCGTGGTGCTGCAGGAGCAGGCCGACGCCCCGGGCGTCACCCTGCTCCAGTCGCCGCCGCCGTCGTGGCGGGAGAAGGCCGCGGACGCCGACGCGGTAGCCCGGATGGACGAGCCGGCCGAGTGGGCCGCCGCCCCGGTGCCAGCCGGCCGCGTGCCCGTCGGCCGTGACGCCCGCGGGTTCGTGAAGATCCCGGCGGCCGTGCTCGCCCTCCTGGTCCTCGTCGGTTTCGCCGTCCGGCTCCAGCCGGTGCGCGAGGACATCGCCGCACTGCTCACCGGCACCCCGCTCCTCGAGGTCTCCGCGGCCCAGGAGCGGCGCGTCGACCGGGCGGCCAGCACGCTCGACCCGGCGCGCGCCCAGGAGGTGGTCGACGCGTTCGTCGCCGAGGCCGGGGACAGCGCCTTCACGGACGTCGGCCTCGGCAGCACCACCGCCACCGCGACGGTGCCCGCCGCCCCGGGCTCCGACAACACCGACGACATGGTCTGGGCGCGCGACGACGTGGAGCGGCGCGAACCGTCGCCCATCCAGCCGAGCGGCGACGAGCTGCCGCTGCAGACCTTCGACGCCGCCGACGTCGACTGGGGATCGCTCCAGGAGCTCGCCGACCGGCTGCCGCAGCAGGCGGGCTTCGAGCCGGAGGACCTGGTCACCGTCCAGGTCCGCGTGCCGAACCCGGCGTTCGGCGACACCGGCCTGGCCTACGAGATCCACGTCTGGGGCTCCGGCCCGTACGACGACGCCTCGGTCACCTACGGGCCCGACGGCGAGGTCGTCGACATGTCCGGCGGGGCGAAGGATTCCGAGATCGCACGGTGGGACGCCGAGCACTAGCGCGCCGGAACGGGCGGGTCAGCGCCGGAGGCGCCGGTCGACGAGCAGCAGCCCGCCGACGGTCAGCCCGATGATCACGACCAGCCCGACCCTGTCCACCGTCGTGTGCGCCATGATCACCAGCCCGCCGAGCGAGTGCGCCACCAGCGCTCCCCCGACGAGAGCCAGCGTGTGCCGCGGCGTCCACCCGGGCCGGGCCGCCGTCCGGGTCAGGTAGCGGTAGCAGGCCACGGCGCCGACGGCGGTCAGCGCCATCGGGACCAGCACCAACCACCCCTGCGTGAACGCCGGCTGCCGGGCGCCGAACACCGGGAACGACAGGCCGAAGAAGACCAGCGTGGCCAGCCCGGACGCCCCGAAGAGCATGCCCCGGGACGGGACGGACGCGCTGCCGGCCTCGGCACGGACGTCGGCCCGGCCGGGCGCAGCGGCCGGGTCGCCGGGAGCGGCTGCGTCGCCGGGAGCGGCGCCGTCGCCGGGAGCGGTCCGCCCGCGCGCCGGCGGCACGACGTACAGGGCGACGATCCCGAGCACGACCACCAGCACGGCGACCCCGAGCACGAACGGGGCCGGCGCCTGGTAGCCCGCGTCCTCCGACAGCGAGACGGTGCGCAGCAGCCCGACGCCGAGCACCGCGACGACCGCGGCGACGACCGTCCCGGGCACGCCGAGGTACGGGCGGCCCCGGTGCGCGGGGAAGAGCAGGTTGGTCAGCGTGATCGGGATGCAGACGGTGAACACCGCGTGGTAGATCGCGTTCGCCTCGAAGTAGGGCAGGTTGACGCCGAGCACCCGCGCGCCCCACGACGCGGCGTCGTACAGGTGCGGGCTGGTCAGCGCCTGCAGCCCGATCCCGTCCTCGACGAGCTCGTACGCCAGCGCCAGCAGCAGGATGCTCGGCCAGCCCCGCCCGCGCCGGGCCACCAGCTCGCGGATCAGCAGCACGCCCGCGCCGTAGACCGGCATCCAGAGCAGCACCAGCCAGGCCATCCGGACCGGCGTCGAGCCCAGCGCGAGCTCCGCGATGAGCGGCGTGAGGACCACGAGCGTCCACGCCGCGCCACGGTTGCGCGCCGTGCGCGGGCCCGCCTGCACGACTTCCGCCCCGGGCCGTGCCGTCGTCCGCTCGTCGGTCATCGCAGCTCCCCTTGTCGCGCGCCGCTCCCGCGACGCTCCTTATCACTGATAAGTATCACTCGTGATTATCACTGATAAGGACCAACCTGGCTAGAGTCGGGCCATGCCACGCACCCGCCCGCGACTGGACCGGCCCACGATCGTCGCCGCGGCCCTCGAGACGCTGGACGAGCGCGGCCTGGACGGGCTGTCGAGCCACGGCGTGGCGCGGCGGCTCGGGGTGCAGCAGCCCGCGCTGTACCACCACTTCCGGAACAAGGCGGAGCTGCTGGCCGCCGTCGCGGCCGAGGTGCTCGACCGCGAGCACACCGAACGCCTGCCCGAGCCCGACGAGAGCTGGGACGCGTTCCTCCTGCGCAACGCGCGCAGCCTGCGCCGCGCCATGCTCGCCGTGCGCGACGGCGCGCGACTGATCGCCTCGACCGGGCCGCGGGCGCCGAACCTCGCCAACTCCGTCGCCCAGGTCGCCCACCTGGAGGCGCAGGGATTCACCGGTCCGGACGCGGTGCTGGCGTTCATCGCCGTCTCCCGCTACACGATCGGGGCGACCCTGGAGGAGCAGTCGGCACCCGGCGGGCAGGCGGTCCTGGCGGACGGCGCCGACGCCGACGTCGTCGAGGGCGCCGACCACCTCGCGGACGTCGTCCGGGCCGTCGCCGGCCTCGGCCCCGAGCACGAGTTCGACGTGGGCCTCACGGCCCTGGTCCGAGGCCTGACGCCGCCGTCGCGCTGAGCGACCCGCGCTGAACGACTCGGCCGCCGAGCGACTCAGACGTCGAGCTTCTCCCGGACCAGCGCGACGACCCGGCCCACGTTGACGGCCCAGCCCACGCCGAAGACGCGCGGCCCGATGACGTGCTCCGCCTCCGGGTCCCACAGCCGTTCCTTGGCGCGCTCCAGCGTCGGGAACCGGAAGTCGTACGGCACCACGGCCGCGACCTTCCCGTTCCACGTGCGTTCTTCCTCCGGCAGGCGCAGCTCCTTGACCACCGCCGCGACCGCCAGGCCGATGGTCACGAGCGTGACGAGCCGCTTCAGGCCGCCCCCACGGTGCTGGGTGCTGCCGCCCGACTTGGTGGAGCCCACGACGTCCTCCGGTGATCGCGGCGCCGGCTCTCGCCGCCGGTGCCTGTCGGCACCATCCTGGGCCACGCGTCAGCAGGCCGCGAACGCAGGTCGGGACGCCGCCGGCGCGGTGCGCGCCGCGGTCAGGCCAGGGCGCCGACGAGCCGGGCGCACCGGGGCGGGTCCTGGGTGAGGCCGTTGTCCAGTCCCCACACCCAGTAGTCGACGACCCGCCACAGCGCCCACGCCCGGGCCAGCGCGGGGTCGAGCTCGGCGGCCCCGACCAGCACGTCGAACCAGCCCGGGATCTCCGCGTCGGTCATCTCGTCCACCCGGTGCCAGAGCACGTTCACCGCCGTCCGCTCGGCGTCACCCCGCCGCAGCACGGGGTCGACGACGCACCACCGGCCGTCCGTGTCCCGCAGCACCTGGTCGAAGTGCAGGTCGGCGTTCACGGCCACCGGGTCCCGGTCGCCCGCGAGGATCACGGCCGCGGCGTCGGCCGCGAGGTCCAGCACACCCGGGTCGAACGGCCGGTCCAGGTGCTCCCAGGCGGGGCGCAGGCGCGGGGTCAGCCGGGCGACGTCGTCCGCCACGTGACCGACGCCGGCCGCGACGTCGTCGCCGGCGGGGATCGCGAGGCGTCGTGCGATCCGGCCGATCTCGGCGAGCGCGACGTCCAGGGGCTCGCGGACGAGCGAGCGGTCCGGGTCGAGCCGGTCCAGCAGGAGCGCCCCGGCCGCGGGGTCCGCCTCGAGCTCCCCCACCACGCCGTGGCCGCGCCAGAACTCCAGCGCCGTCGAGAGCGCGACGGTGTCGTCGGCGGGGGGCGTCAGGCGCAGCGCGGCGGGCGACCCGGCGCGGCGCACGGGGACGACCAGCGCGTTCGAACCGTGCCGGGGCAGGCCGTCGACCGTCAGGCCCCAGTGCCGGCACCGGGCGTCCACCAGGCGCGGCAGGTCGGCAAGCCACTGCTCCTCGACCGCTGTCGCGGTCCACCAGCGCGGCATCGCGAGGAAGGTCGCGGGGACCTCGATCACGGCGCCTCCGCGGGGATCACGGCGCCTTCGCGGGGATCACGGCGCCTCCGCGAGCAGCGCGTGCCGGTTGGACCGGATGAACGCCTTGAGCGCGGTGGGCACCAGGTCGACGTCCGCGAGCGCCTTCTCGTCGCGCAGGTCGACGTGCTCGACGTCGTAGGTGCCGCGCATCGGCTCCTCGAACTCCGGGCCGGACCGCAGCGCCAGGTCCATGGAGGTCACGCGCGCGAGGAAGTAGTGGTGCACGGCGACGCCCGCGTCCTTGGGCCGGGAGGTCAGGAACACCTGGCGGACGACGTCGGCCGTGGCGCCCAGCTCCTCCATCAGCTCGCGGCGCAGCCCGTCCTCGATCGAGGCGTCCTCGGGTTCGACGCCGCCGCCGGGCGTCACCCAGTACGGCGCGCGGCCCCGCACGGTCCGCTTGATCAGCACGAGGCGGTCGGCGTCGTCGAGCAGGATCGCGCGGGCCGAGCGCCGCACCACGACCGGCGCGACGGTCCGGGCCGCCGGCGGCTCGTCGACGACGGGCGCCTGGCGCAGGTACCCCTCGAAGAGCGGTCCGCCCGCAGCGTCCAGGGTGGCGCGGGCGACGTCGACCATGGCCTGGTCGTCGTGCCGGGCGGCGACCCACCGGGCGGCGTAGCCCAGGTCCCAGGTGCGCAGCTCGCGCAGCAGCCACTTGCCGCCGCCGTCCCACCGTCCGGCCGCCGCCAGGGCGAGGTGCCCGACCCGCTCCCAGAGCACGGACCGCACCACGTCCGCCTCGCCGCCGTCCCGCGCGTACGCGAGGTCGTCCAGCAGGTCCGTGACGCCGTACCGGGCGTCCTCCAGCGCGGTGTCCGACGCCGGGCCGGGGCCGGCATCCAGCAGGGCGCGGCACTCGGCCTGCAGGTCGTCGACCGCCCCGGCCGGGCCCGCCACCAGCACGCCCGTCGCGATCATGCGCGCGAGCGTCGGCCGTCTCCGGGCCGTCTCCTTGGCGATGAACCAGCGGTGCCCCGCCTCGGTGTTCACGAACAGCTCGACCGGCCAGCCCCGCCAGCGCAGCGCGTCGCGGTGCCCGACGGCGTCGTCCGGCAGGCAGACCACGATGTCCAGGTCGGAGCCCGCGGTCCGGGAACCGGGGTCGAGCACGCTGCCGGCGAGCAGCGCCCAGCGCGCCTCGGGGTAACGGTCGGCCACCAGGGCAGCAGCGTCAGCTCGCGGGTCCACGTCCGTCATCCTTGCGCACGACGAGGGGCCGACACATTCGTTTTCGTGAACCCTGCCCCACGTCCAGGTGAACCCGGGTGGGCGAGCCCGCCGTCAGGCCACCGGAACCCGGCGTCGGACGCGCGTCACGATGCTGCGGGTCGCGATCCTGTGGAAGCCGGAGTCGATCACCAGCAGGCGGTAGATCGCGCCGAGCACGCCCGGGAAGGTCGCGTCGGTGTGCGCCTCGACCCGCGTGGCGGCGCCGTCGGGCACGAGGCGGAAGGTGAGGGTGTAGACCGAGAACCGGTGGACGCCGTCGAGCACGAGCCGGCCAGGCGGCTCCGCCGCCCGGACCCGGAAGCCCGGCACCACCGCACCCGCCGTGAGCGGGCGCGGCCCCGCGGGCCGCCGGTCACGGCAGCCGATCAGGTGCACGTACCAGGCCGGCCGCCCGAGCACCTCGACCTGGTCCAGGACGGCGCGCCAGACCTCCTCGGGCGGGGCGCCGACGGTCACGGAATGCACGTCCTGGTAGCGCCGGGGGCCGACGCCGCCCGGACCGGCGTCGCCGGAACCCGTCTCACCGGAACCTGCCTCGCCGGAACCTGCCTCGCTCGCGCCGGTCATGACCGGACCCTATCCGGCAGGCCCCCAGGATCGGGACCAAAGACCCTGCCGCCGCGACCTCGGGCGACGGACACTCCGAGGTAGGTGAGGGGGCCTGTCCACGGAGGTACCCCATGTCCGCCACCCGCACCATCCTCCGGAGCCTGGCGGCGTTCGGCGGCAGCCTGGCCGTCCTGCTCGGCGGGCTCGCGCTTCCCGCCGCCGCCGAGCCGGAGACCCCGGTGTACTACACGTCCGGGTCGACCTGGACCCGGGCGGACGGCCTCGGCTTCGACACCTGCACCGCGCCGTCGCTCACGCAGCTCGCGGCCTGGCGGGGCACGTCGCCGTACAAGGTCGTGAACATCTACTTCGGCGGCAACAACCGCGGCTGCGCCCAGCCAAACCTGACCCGGACGTGGGTGCGCGACGCCGTCGTGGGCGGGTGGAAGCTGTTGCCCACCTACTTCGGCTACCAGCCCTACTGCAAGTTCGGCGCGAGCAAGCCGAACCGCTACACCGCCGCCAATGCCACGGCCCGCGGGAACGCGGACGGCGCGGACGCCGTGACGCAGGCCGCGGCCCTGGGCGTGCGGCCGGGCAGCGGCCTGTACGCGGACGTCGAGCACTACGACCGGACCGACGCGAACTGCCGGACGGCGGTGCACCGGTACGTGTCGGCGTGGACCAAGACGGTGCACGCCTCGGGGTACCTGGCGGGCGTGTACGCGCACCAGGACTCGGGGATCCGCGACCTCTCGGACGCCTACAACTGGACGACGTACGCCCGGCCGGACGCCGTCTGGATGGCCCGCTGGGACGGCGACCCCTCGCTGAGCAACTGGCCGACGGCGCCGAACTCGCACTGGCCCAGCTACCAGCGCGCCAAGCAGTACCAGGGCGACCACAGCGAGACCCACGGCGGGGTGACGATGAACATCGACTCCGACAACGTCAAGGCGCCCGTCGCCACGGTCGCGCGCACGTACCAGGTCACGAGCACGGATCCGCTGAACGTCCGGAGCGGCCCGGCGACGTCCTACGCCGCCGTCCGCACCTATGCGCCGGGTGCCACGCTGTTCGTGGTGTGCCAGACCACCGGGCAGCGGGTCGGCACGACGTCGGTCTGGGACCGGCTGACCAACGGGGCGTGGGCGAGCGACTACTACGTCTCGACGCCGTCGAACACCGGGTTCTCGTCGACGCTGCCGCGCTGCCTCTACCCGGGGCAGGTGACCGTCGACTCGCTGAACGCGCGCACCGGACCGGGGGCCTCGTTCCCGACCACCGGCAGCCCGCTGCGCCGCGGCGCCCTGGCCCCCGTGATGTGCCAGGCGTCGGGGAGCAGGGTCGGGACGACGTCGGTGTGGGACAAGCTGTACGGCAACCGCTGGGTCAGCGACTACTACGTCTCGAACCGGTCGAACACCACGTGGAGCGCGCCGGTACCGCGCTGCCCGTGAGACCGGACTGAAGGAGGTCCATCGTGCCGCTCTATGTCATCGAGCGAACGTACGCCGAACGCGTCGAGCCCTACCTGGGCGCCTTCGAGAAGCTCAACGAGATCAATGCCAACGAGGGGGTGCGCTGGCTGTACTCGTTCCTGTCGCTCGACCACCGCAAGTCGTACTGCCTCTACGAGGCGCCTACCGCCGAGCTGATCCTCACAGCCGCCGCGGCGGCTGGGATCCCCGCGGACCGCGTGGTCGAGGTCGCGGGCCGGGTGCTGCCGTCCGGCGCTCTCGAACCGGTCGTCTGAGTTCTGGCTGGCTGGCAGACGGGCCTGACCGTCAGACGCAGCCGGCCGTCAGTCGAGCAGGCCCTGGGTCGCCGCGTACCGTGCGGCGCGGGTGCGGTTCTCGCAGCCGGTCTTGAGCAGAATGCTGCGCACGTGGTTGGCGGCCGTGTTCTCGCTGATGACCAGCGAGCGCGCGATGTCGCGGTTGCTGAGCCCCTGCGCCACGAGCCGCAGCACCTCGACCTCGCGCCCGGTCAGCCCGTCGGGGCGCCGCGCGCGGACGCCGTCGGGCTCGCCGAGCGCGGTGTCGAGCATGCGGAGCACGCGCCGCGACCCGGCCGACGTGGCGATGCGCCGGGCCTCGGCCGCGAGCGCCCTGACGTCGCAGCCGTCGGCGCCTGTGGTGACGTGCGCCGTCACGTGCGCGGTCAGGGTGTGGGCGACGTGCAGATGCGCCCCCATCGCCCGGTCCATCGCCTCGGCCCGCTCGAACTCCGCCTCCCAGTCCCCCGTGCCCAGCAGGGCGTCGAGGGAGCCCAGGTAACGGTCGGCGCTGCCCATCGCGCTGACGAGCGAGCCGAACATGATGTTGAGGCCGGCGTAGGGAGCGAGCTCGGCGCGCACGAGTCGGCCAGCTTCCACGTCGCCGAGCGCGACCGCCGCGTCGGACAGGAAGGTGAGGACACCCGCCCGCGTGCCGGGCGACGAGTGCGTCGGCCCGGACTCGATCAGCCACCACAGCGCACGACGCGCCGCCTCGTCCATGCCGAGCTCCGTGTAGAGGGCGAGCAGGCCGGGCACCCAGCGCTCGTCGAAGTCCTCCTGGCCGCTGACCAGGTCACGGACCTCCTCCAGGTCACCCCGCTCCCGGCGCAGCACAAACTGCTGCACCCCGTACTGGCCATCCGGGCCGATGTGCGACTCGAGCTCCAGGGCAGCGCCGATCTCGAGGACCTCCTCCGACATCTGGGCGGCCCGCGCCAGGTCTCCGGCAGCAACGTGCCGCGAGAAATCGACACATCCCGCGAAGTAGTAGAACTGGAACTCTCGGGTGCCTTCATTGACCAGGCGCAGGTCGGTCCGGGCGGTTCGGAGGACGGCCAGATCGCCGTTCTGGTAGCCCAGGAGGATGCGATACGCGGCCGACGGGCCGAGCCGCCAGAGGTCATGGTTTCGCAGACAGTGCTCGGCGAGGTCGGCCGCCCTGGCGAGCTTGACCTCGGCGTCGGTCACCGCACTACCGAGAACGAGCGACGCAATCATGACGTCCGCGAGCAGATCATCGTCCCCCAGTTCGCGGGCGCGGACGATCGAGCGTTCGACCAGGACACCACCCTGCTCACCGGCACCGTCAAAGACGAGCGCACGGCCAAGACCCGCCAGCGCTCGAACCTCGAGCTCGCCGTCCTGATCGCCGGACGACGCGAGCGCGTCCCGCAGCAGCTCGACCGACCTGCCCGCGTCGACGCTGGTCCGCCAGTTGGAGTCCTCGTACTGCACGGCGGCCCGGAGTCTGTGCGCCGACCGCGCGTCATCCGCGATCGGTTCCGCGAGCGCCCGCGACCGCACGAACGCGCCGGTCAGCATGCGTTCCCGGGCGGCGAGCAGAGTGGCGTCGTCGGCGCGCGCCCGGTCGTCGTCGATCGCCGCGGCGCGCTCGTAGAGGTCGGCGGCCTCGTCGTGCGCCAGGCCCTCCGCCGCCAGCACCGCCGCGAGGCGCAGGTACCGCACGGCCTCCGCACGGTACCCCAGCACGAAGGCCGCCTCGAAGTGGTGGGCCACCTGGGCGACGTGGGCGGCGCCACGGCCACCGCGTGCCTCCAGCGCCTGGGCGACCCGCAGGTGGAGCGTCGTGCGACGGGCGGACGGCATCGTGCCGAGCACGACGTCGCGGGTGATGGCGTGCCGGAAGCGGACGGCGGACGGCGCGTCGTCGACCGGTTCGAGGAGGTACGCGTCGACCGCGGCGTCGAGGTGGCCGAGCACCGCCTCGGGCGGGGCCTCACCGGCGGCGACCAGCAGGTCCACGTCGACGACGTCGCCGATCACGGCCGCGTGCTCGACCGTTCCGCGCGCCCTGGGGTCCAGGGCGCCCAGCCGCGCCTCGACGGCGTCCTGCACCGACGGCGGCGTCCGCCGGCCAGGCTGCACGAACCCGGTCGGGCCGCGCTCCCCCAGGGTCTGCACGAGCTCGCGGACGAAGTACGCGTTGCCGCCGGTGCGCTCGCACAGGTCCACCGCGGCGGTCGCGGCCAGCGCGGCCGGCACCTTCGCCTCCCGCACCAGGTACTCCTCGACGTCGCCCGCTGCCAGCGGCGGCAGGTCGACGCGCCGCACACCGTCCAGCCGGTAGAGGCGGGCCACGTGGTTGACGAGGTGGTCGGTCCGGTCGGTCGCGGTCACGCGCTGGGCCGCCACGAGGAGCAGCCGGAGGTCCGCCGTCTGCTCCACGAGGTACGAGAGCAGCTCCCAGGCGGTCTCGCCCGCCCAGTGCACGTCGTCGAGCAGCAGCACGAGCGGCTCGACGGCGGCCGCCGACCGCACCGAGGTGACGACGGCGTCGAGCAGGTCGCGACGGGACGCCTGCCCGGCCGGACGCTCGCCCGCCACCGTGTCCAGGAACGCGACCGTGTCCGCCACGGCCTGTTCGTCGGGGTCGGGTGAGGGACGGGCCAGCGGGAGCAGGCCGTCGGCGATCGCCCCGCGCATCGTGGCGACCGGGGCCACGAACGGCTCGTACGGTGACGCGAGCGTGCTCGGGCACGCACCGGTGAGCACGGTCACGCCGTCGTCCGGCAGGTCCGCCGCGAGCTGCGCCAGGAGGCGCGACTTGCCGGCCCCCGGCTCGCCGCCCACGAACCTGACCTGGCGCGACCCGTCGCGGGCCGCCGCCCAGGCCTCCTGGAGCTGGGCGCGCTCGACCTGGCGCCCGACGAACCAGCCCCGTGCCGCCTCGCCCCGGCGCCGCAGCTCCTGCGCCGACCAACCGGACACGTCAGCAACGTTACGCCCGGCGCCCGTGCCGGTCGATGGTCAGAACTGACCATGTGCGCCGCCCGCCCGAAGATGGTCGGTTCCGGTCATGATCCGGCGCGCTCCCGCTCCTAGCGTCGCTCGTACCAGGGCTCCTGGTGGAGGGGTCCGATCACGAAGGAGTGGACCCATGTCTGGACAGAACCCTCGGGGCACGCAGCACACCGGTCTCCTGGCGGGCATGCTCGCCACGCTGGGCGCCGCGACGCTCGCGCTGGCCGCACCGGCCACCGCGCAGACCCTGGAGGACGACGAGACGAAGGCGCCGCGGCTCGTGCTGGGCGGCCGTGCCGCGCTGGACAGCGGCGAGCTGGCCGACGGCGGGTGGTCGATCGTCACCGACACGACCGACCGGCTCGTGCTCGTGGCCGGCGACACCCGCGTGCGCGTCGTCGTCGACGCGGTGGTCGGCCCCACGGCCGACCCATCGAGCGCGAACGGCCTGTTGCCCGCGCTGGCCGAGGCTCCCGGCCTCGCGGCGCCGAGGTACCTCGAACGACCGTCGGGCGCGCTCGCCGTGCTCGACGTCGACCCGGCGAGCGGGGCGTCGTCCTGCACGGCGCTGCCGTGGCAGGTGGATACCGCGAACCGGACCACGCTGACGGGCGAGGGCGACGCCAAGGTGGTGCTGGGCACGCCCTGCACCGTCGAGCGGGCGTACGTGGTCGCCCAGGGGCCGGGCAACCTCCTCGCCGAGGCGCAGGCGCCACGCGGCCCGGACGGCGGAGCCGCATCCATGGACGCCGCGGACGCGCTGGTGCTCACGCTGGTCCCGGCCGGGACCCGGGGTGACAGCGCCGCGTCGTCGCTGGGGTACGTCACGCGGTGAACGTCCCGCGGTGAAAGTCACGGGTGAACGGAGGAGAAGGTTGACACGACCCGACGACCTGGACATCGCGGTGGTGCCGTATCGGCGCCACCGCGTACCTCTGAGCTCCCGAGCCCCTGAGCAGGCGGTACGGTGACGCTCATGCCGCCGCGCCGATCGCTCCCCGTCGCGCTTGGCCTCGCGGTCGTGTCGGTGTTCGCCGCGTGCACCGGTCCGGACCACCAGGCGCAGGACTTCGCCGCCACGTTCACCGACTCCGACGGCGGCGTGCTGGCCCTGCACGACGACGGCGGCTTCGAGCTGTCGGGCATTCCCGTGGACGTGCTCGACAACGACGATGGCCCGGACAACACGGACGAGCCCCGTCTCACCGGCACCTGGGACCTGACGGGGCCTGAGACGGACGCGATCATGCTCCTTATCGACGAGGGCGGCGACGCCTTCCCGTACGCGAACATCCAGCTCTGGATCGACTCCTCCGACCGGCTGTTCGTCTACCCGAAGGGCGTCGACAGAGGTCCGCTGCACTACTTCGAGCGGTCGAGCTAGCCCTCGGCCGGTCCACGGCGCCGCGTCGTCGCTGGGGTACGTCCCGCGGTGATCACGCCGGGTCCTCGACCGGGTTCTCGACCGGGTTCTCGACCGGCCGGAGGTTGGCGAACAGGTCGTTGAGGGCCTCGGTCATGGACGGGTGGGTGTAGATCTCGTCGCGCAGCTCGCCGGCCGTGACGCCGTGGCGCATGGCGAGCGCGACGGTGTTGATCGTCTCGTGGGCGTCGTGGCTGAGCATCGTGACGCCGAGGACCTGATCGGTCTCGGCGTCCACGACCGCCTTCATGAGGCCCCGCGGATCGCGGACGATCCGCGCCCTGGGCACGGTCGCCATGTCGGCGACCTGCCGCCGGGCGACGAGGAGCGGACGACCCGACGCGCGGGCCTCGGCCTCGGTGAGGCCTACCCGCGCCAGGGGCGGCGTCATGAAGAGCGCGGAGGCGACGGCCCTGCGGTCCGCGGTGGTGCGGCGGCCCTCCCCGGTGAGGTCGTCGAGCACGATCCGGTAGTCGTCGAGCGAGACGTAGGTGTACTGCGGCCCGCCGTTGACGTCGCCGACCGCGTAGACGTGCGGCTGCGTGGTGCGCAGGTGCTCGTCGACGACGACGGCGCCGCGGGCATCGGTCCGGATCCCGGCGGCGTCGAGACCGAGACCGGCGGTGTGCGGACGGCGCCCCAGGGCGGCGAGGACCGTGTCGCCCCGGACCGTTCGGGGTACGCCTGCCTGGTCGGTGAAGGACACGACCGCGGCGTCACCCGTGTCCTCGACGCCCGTGACCGTGGCGCCGGTCAAGATCGTGACCCCCGCCGCGGTGAGGATCTCGGTCGCGGTAGCGACGACGTCGTCGTCCTCGCTCCGGAGGAGACGCGGGCCCCGGGCGAGGAGCGTCACGCGCGCGCAGAAGGCGGCGTGCATGGAGGCGAACTCGACGGCGACGTAACCGCCGCCGAGGACGACGAGCTCGTCGGGCCGTTCTGTGCGGGCGAGCAGCTCGGTGCTGGTGACCACGCGCTCGCTCTCGCGCAGGCCCGGGACCGGCGGGAGCTCGGGATCGGCGCCGGTGTTGATGACGATCGTCCGCGCGGTGACCCGCAGGGTGTCGTCGCCGGCGCGCACCGTCAGGGTGTGCGGGTCCGCGAACGCCGCGGTGCCGGTGACGACCGTGACGGTGTCGAGGGTGTCGAGCATCGCGAAGTTCTTGCCGCGCAGCAGCGTGGTCAGGGCGTCGGTGCGTTCCGCGGCGCGGCGGTAGCGGTCGGGCCCGGGGACGCCGTCCGAGCCGGTCTCGGCGTCGTGCACGAGGGCCTTGGTGGGGACGCACCCGATGTTGATGCACGTCCCGCCGTACATGCGGTCGGACTGCTCGATCATCGCGACGCGGCTGCCGCGGCGGGCCATCGTGGCCGCGAGGGTCTTGCCGCCCTTGCCGAAGCCGACGACCGCGAGGTCGACGTCGAGGTCTCTCATGCGTCGATCTTGCCGGGTGGCCCGGGGCGCCACCAGCGCGCGGTGGGTGAACCGGCCGGATGCGACGATGGGGCCCGTGGAGCTCATGATCGACCCCCTGGTCGCGACCTTCGTGATCCTGGCGCTGGCGGTGCTCGGCTTCGCGACCAACCGGGTGCCGCTCGTGGTCGTGGCGCTGTTCGTCCCGGTGGCGCTGTGGGCGACGGGGGTGCTGCCCCTGGGCGAGGTCCTGTCCGGCTTCAGCGACCCGATCGTCCTGTTCATCGCCACGCTGTTCGTGCTCGGTGAGGCCCTGCAGACCACGGGGATCACGGCGTGGATCGGGACGCAGCTGGAGCGGTGCGCCTCGCTCGGGCGTGCCGCTCTGCTCGCGACGATGGTCGGCGGCACGGCGGTCCTCGCGGCGGTGATCAGCATCAACGGGGCCGTCGCGGCCCTCCTGCCCGTCGCGGTCGTCGCCGCGGCGCGGGCCGGCATCGTGCCGTCGAGGATGCTCATCCCCGTGGCGTTCGCCGCCAGCGCTGGGTCGATGCTGACCCTGACCGGGACCCCGGTGAACGTGATCGTCTCCGAGGTCGCCGCGGAGGCGGGCGGCCGGGAGTTCGGGTACTTCGAGTTCGCGCTGGTGGGCCTCCCGCTCGTCCTGGTCACGATGCTCCTCGTGGTGACCGTCGGCGAGCGCCTCCTGCCGGAGCGGGCGCCGGAGCACCTGGTCGACGTCGCTGCCGACCCGCGGGAACGGGTGCGTTCGTGGCAGGAGAGCTACGCCGCGGAGCTCGACGCGGCACGCCTCTTCACGGGCGCGACCGGGGTCGTCGAGGTGCTCATCGCGCCCCGCTCGTCCCTGATCGGGCGGCGCGTGAGCCCGGGCATGACGACGCGGAACGAGGACCTCGTGGTGGTCGCGCTCCGCCGGGGCAGCGACTCGTCGAGCGGTCCCGACGGCTCCGCCTCGTCCGGACCGCTGTCGTTGCAGGCCGGTGACGCCGTGCTGGTCCGCGGGCCGTGGGAGGCGCTGCACCGGTACACCCGGTCACCCGACGTCATCGCCGTCGACGCGTCGCAGGCCCTGCAGCGGAGCGTGCCGCTCGGGCCCGGCTGGAAACGCTGCCTCGGGGTGCTGGTCGCGACGATCGGGCTCCTGGCGACCGGCGCCGTGCCTCCGGTGATCGTCGGGCTGCTGGCGGCCGGTGCGCTCGTGCTGCTGCGGGTGCTCACCGTCCCCCAGGGGCTCCGCGCGATCTCCTGGGACACGGTCATCCTCATCGCCGCGCTCATCCCGTTGTCCGCGGCCTTCGTGTCCTCCGGGGCGGCCGAGGCGATCGCCGACGTCGTGCTGCGCCTCACCGGCAGCGGCTCCCCGTACCTCGCGCTCCTCGTGCTGTGCGCGCTCACGCTCGTGCTCGGCCAGTTCATCTCGAACGTCGCGACCGTGCTCGTCATGGCGCCCGTCGCGGTGTCGTTCGCCCAGACGCTCGAGGTGAGCGTGCAGCCGTTCATGATGGCCCTCGCCGTGGTCGGGGCCGCCGCGTTCCTCACCCCGATCGCGACGCCGGCCAACCTCATGGTGCTGCAGCCCGGGGGCTACCGGTTCGGGGACTACTGGCGCCTCGGCCTGCCGCTGGCCCTCGTGTTCCTCGCGGCGGCGGTGTTGTACGTGCCGCTGATCTGGCCGTTCTAGGCCGGCGGGCGATCGAACAGACCGTCGCGGTACACCTGGAAGTCCGCCCACCCATCCTTGCCGCCGTCCTCGATGAACTCGCCGGACGAGCAGTCGAGCGCACGGCACCCGAGGACGTGCGCGGTCTCGCGGACCACCTGGACGACGTCGTCCCCGCCACCACGCACGTGCAGCATGATCGACCCGACCGGGTCCCGACTGCCGATGTTGAACTCGATCGACCAGCCCTGCCGTTCGAGGTCGCCCCACGTCGGGTCACTCAGGTCCAGATCAACGAACGCGACCTGCAACCGGCCGAGAACTTCGGCGACCGACCCGAGCGGTGCCGGCTCGTAGTCGCGCGGGATCTCCTCGAGCGTGATCCCGGGTGGTGCGTTGAACAGGCTGATGTCCCAGCTCATCGGGCAGCTCCTTCTTGATCTCCGGCGACGACACGCACCGTTGCGGCACCCACCGACATCTCCGGCCTGCGCCGTCCGGGACGCTCAGTTCCCCTGATGTCTAGCGGGATCCTCGCTGGGTGGGACGCCGACCTCGTGTTCGTCGTCGCCGGACGATCAGTCCGACAAGGAGCATCGCGACAAGCACGATGCCCGCCGCCACCCACGCCGCTGCCTGCAGTCCTGTGCCGATGACGTCGCGGATGGCCACGTCGTCCAAGCCGTCCGCCCGCGGCCCGAAGCGCGCTTCGAGTTCGGCGTGACCAACCTCGTACCGCTGTCCGTCGTACTCCATGGCGAGCGTGTCGAACCGCATTGGTAGCTCGTCCCAGACGACCTGTGCCGCAGTCTCCGTCGCTTCCTCTGCGTCCATGTCACCGCCGATGAGGACCATCGTCGCCAGGTCTTCCGACTTCTTCGTGCCCTCGATGCGGCCGATGTGGACGCCCGCGTCGTCGAACCCCGCGTCGACAAGTGCGCTCCGGACAGGTTGCAGCTCACTGCGCAGGTCCACCGCGCTTGTGCACCCGGACAGGAGGAGGGCGGCGATCACGGCCCACACGACAAGCCCGAGGCTCCGAGGATTCTTCACTGGGCAACCATTCCGATCTGAGGACGCCACGAAGTTGGTCAGCACATGTCGAAGGCGTCCGATCCCCCGCACTGACAGCCCGCCGAGCATGACCCAACTGGATGGTCGCAAGGCAGGTCAACGATGCGGCCCGGACTTCACCCGCAGGTCGACGAAGTCCGGCCCGCTGCCAGCCTCCCGACGATGACGGACGGTCATGAGGAAGCCCAGCGCCTGAGCAATCGGCACACCTGGGTGTACCTCGGTCTTGTCATGCTGCTGTGTCCCGCGGCCATGGTGCTGTACATATCGACCGCCCCGACCGATGCTCCCTGACACGATGGGCCGCCCTGGTCCGGGATGCCCCTGCTCGGACTGGTCTTCCTCTGGGCGATCGCGCTGTCGGACGCTATCTGGGTCCGCCGCGACGAATACGTTGCCCAGGTTCGTACGTTCGGTGGCCGCTCAGGCAGACGACGGACCGCCCGATGGCTCACGCCGCAGCGCTCCTGCCGTTCCTGCAGTCCTGGAGGCAGGCGCCCCGACCACGCTTCGTCGCGGTCAGCCGTTGGCTCGACGAAAGAAGCGGCCCCAGGCACCGTTGATCGATCGACTCGGACCGGCGCGCTACTGCAACCGGCCCTCGCCCTCCGGCGAATACCGCCAGGCCCACTTCAGGTCGTCGGACTCCGCCAGCGGCAGGTGCAGCGTGCGCAGGGCCGGCGAGTGGACGTTGCCCATCGTGCCGCCGTAGCAGTGCCGGCCGCCGTCCACCGGGTCGCCGAACGCCGTCCAGTAGTGCCACCCCGACGCCGCCTGCTCCAGGGTCACCGCCTCGCGACAGAACACGCAGAACTTCTTCGTGCCCACCTCGGGCATCGGGGCGTAGAGACCCGACAGCGGCTTTCTGGCGTCCATGAGCAGTCATCATCCACGAACCTCGACGGTGAGAGCACATCACCATCGCACTGCTCGACCGCCGTTACCGAACCGGGACCGTGAAACGGCGCAGACCGGCCCGCATCGACGGGCCGGCCTGCGCTCTGTCGCCGGGATCAGCGTGCCGGCAATCAGCGTTGCCGGAATCAGCCGGTGGCCACCAGCGGCGGCTCCTTCCGGGCCGGCGGGTCGTCCGGGGTCGGCGTAGGCGTAGGAGTCGGCGTTGGCTCCGGCTCCTGCTCGACCGGCGCCTGGGCCGTGCCACCGCCGACGAAAGCGTCGTCATCCCCGTAGCCCACGATGTCGAGGCGAGACTCCTGGACGGTCCGGGGCAGCTCGGGGTGGTCGCGACGGAACTCCGCGGTCGGCGTCTGCTTCCTGGGCGACTTGTCCAGCTCGACGCCACCGTAGATCGGGTAGGTCCAGGTATACGGCTCGCCGTTGACGATCTCCTCCCGGGTGACCTCGAACTGGACCCGGGTCCAGTCGTTCTCCATCATGTCGTCCCAGACGTCCTTGGTCTCCCAGTCGGTCCCTTCGGGCCACAGGGACACGTCCCCGGAGTCGATGATCGCGTCGTACGGTCCCCGGTTCGCCTCGTTGCGCTGCTTCACCCACGCCGCGGCGACCCGGGCCCGGTAGACGCTGCGCAGGTCCGCGTACTTCGGGTCGGTGTTGATCAGCTGCTCGACCACGGGGGCGAGGTGCTCCTGCGCCATCCGGAAGTTGTGGTCCATGATCTCGTCGCTCGCGGTGCACGGCTCCTGGCCGGGGGGATAGTTGGTGAACTCCATCCGCTCCTTGCCCACGGCCATCGGGGCATCCAGGATGTACAGGCGGTCACCCTCCTGGCGGACCTTGGCCGGGGCGGCGTAGATCCACTGGCGCGTGGAGGGCCAGCACACGCTGCCGTCCGGGTTGGTCCGCAACGAGTCCCAGTACGCCGCACCGACCTCGGTCTCGGGGTTGGTCAGCCGCGTGAAGTCGCGCTTCATCTCCAGGTCGGCCTCCAGGAGCACGCGGGCGGCCTTGGTGTCCGCGAACACCGGGTCCGTGACCTGGTCGGGGTGATCCGGGTTGAGGTTGACCCAGAACACCTCGTCGGGCAGGGCGAGCCACGTGTAGAACGCGTCCGAGCTCAGGTCCAGGGTCTCCTCGCCGCCGAAGGACGGGTTCGCGGCCTCGTCGGGGTTGTCGTCCGCCTGGAACGAGTAGCCGACGTCGCCCGTACCGGGGTCGACCTCCAGGTAGCTGAGCTCGAGCGTCGACCAGTCGATCCCGCCCGGCCGCCGGTACCCCCAGTCGCGCGCGCCGAGCTCACGGGGCAGGTTCTGGTAGCGCCGCGCCTCCGCCGGGGTCCGGCCGGTCTGCTTGGCCAGGTCCTGCACCTTGCTGTTCTGGCCCTTCGAGCTCGGGTCCATCGGGCCGGGCGCGCAGCGGGCGGTGGGCTGCACCACGCTCATCCCGGAGACGCACCCGCCCGGGAAGGTGGGCCGGATGTTGGTGATCCTGGGCTTGACCTTGATCGGGGCCGAGTCCATCTTGGCGTTCTTGAGCGCCTCGCTGGTGGCCTTGTCCGGCGCCTTGCCGTGGACGTACGTCGTGCTCTTCAGCGTCTTGTTGTCGACGAGGGCCTTGTACCTCGCCAGCTGGTCCGGGGTGTGCCCCGATCCCGCCTTCACCTCGATGGCGAACCTCGTGTTCTTGTGGACGATGTCCACGCGGACGGACTGGCCCTTCGGGCCGAGAGTCTTCTCGCACAGCCAGTCGTCGCCGGTCAGCCCGAGCTTCTCGACCACGAGCTTGTGCAGGGCGTGCCCCCGCGCGTTGTTGTCGTGCACCGTGACGTAGCTGGTGCGCCACCCGTCGAAGGCCCCGTTGATCTGCGCCCTCGTCTTGAGCTCCGGGTGCTTGTCGAGCCAGGCGTTCCAGCGCGCGAACAGGTGCGTCTCGGTGCCGACGCTCTTCCCCCGGTACCTCGTGCCGTACTCCGCACGCACCTTCGCCGGATCCTCGCTCGGCAGCGCGGCGTTCCGGACCGGCTCGGCCGGGTTCACGTAGTCCAGGGGCAGGTCCCCGAGCGCGGCGATCTCCGCCGGGTCGGGCATCGTGGTCCGCTGCGGGCCCGTGGGTTTTGGCAGCTTGAACACGTCACGACACAGCTTCCCCGTGAGCGGTGCGGCAGAGGCAGACTCCGCCTGCGGGATCGTCACCAGCGAGAAGGTCAGTGCGAGAGCCAGGAGGACCGCCGGTAGCCGTTTCCGAGCATCGGTCGTCAACGACACGATGACTCCTTCCAGGACGATGGGCCCGTCCGACCATCGAGCCGGACGTCGCATGGCGGCACCAACGTACGCACCGAACTAGCACAAGCGCGACAAAAGTCAAAATGGGACGGTACGGCCGGGATGACGGCGCGTCCGGGTTGGCGGTGCGGGCTGGCATTCCGTGGCGACGGCGGCGTCCACCTGCCTACCGTGGCGGCATGCAGACAACGCCCGACGAGGGCCTCGCCCACTGGCTCGACCACATCGGCCCGATGCTCGAAGGGCTGCAGGACCTCGTCGCCGGGTCCGGCACGACGCTCGACCACTCCGCGGCGTCCCTGCACGACCTCGAACACCTCCTGCTCGCCGAGACGCGGGACGCCGCGCCCCGCGAGGGTCTCGTCGAGGCGCTCGGCGGGTACCTCGGGGAGGCGCTGCTGACCGCGGGCGGCGGGGCCTGGTCGTGGGACGAGCGCTCCGGCCTGCCCGTCGCCGTCCTCGACGCCGGCGGGACGGTCGAGCCGATGCCTCTCGTCCTTGACGCCGTCACCCGCCGCACCGGCGCCGTCTGGGCGACCGAGCACGAACGCGTCGTGGCGGAGGCGGCCCGGCGCCAGGCGGAGGACGACGGCTGGGAACCGCGCGGCGCCGACCTGCCCGCGCTGCCGACCCGTGGGGCGGACGACCTGCCCGACCCCTGGCTCACCCGCTGGCTCACCACGCGCCGGGAAGGGTTCGACGCGTGGTCCGCAGACACCGGGCGGGCCGAGGAGCTCGACTTCAGCCCGGCGTCGCTGGTCCCGCTCGCGCAGGTGATCCGGCTGCGGATCCCGTCCGCGGAGGCCCTGGACGCCCGGATCGAGGACGACCTCGTGCAGGGCGCGATCTGGTACCTGGGCGAGGTCGCACGGATCCACCGCGACGCTCGCTGGCGCTACACACCCGACCCGGACGGCACGAGCGAGAACCCGTCGGTGGGCAGGCCGTGGGTCGCGCAGGACGACGACGGCGGGGGGTCCGCGATCCCGGCGCTGGAACTCTGGGTCGCGGTCGAGGCCGGCACCGACGACGTCCTCCTGGACCGGTTCGCGGAGTTCGACTGACCGGGGCGCGACTTCCTCTGGTCACCAGGACGCGAAGAGGCCCGGGGGCACGGGGAGGCGCAGGTTTGGGGCCTCCCCCCCGACCCCCCAACCCCGACGACACCGAGGGCGCACCAGACATACCCCACGTCAAAAGAAACAAAAAACCCCCCCCCCCCCCCCACCCCTCCCCCCCCGGGCCTCTGACCAGGCTCGACGGCCGATGACGGCCGAGGGATCGACTAGAAGTTGATCATGTGCCCGGCGATGCCGTGGATCGACTCCTGCAGCGCCTCCGACAGCGTCGGGTGGGTGTGCACGTTGCGCGCCATCTCGTCGGCCGTGAGGTCCCACTTCTGGGCGAGCGTGAGCTCGGGCAGCAGCTCCGAGACGTCCGGGCCGATCATGTGGGCGCCGAGGATCTCGTTGTACTTGGCGTCGGCGACCAGCTTGACGAAGCCGGTCGGGTCGCCCAGGCCGTGCGCCTTGCCGTTGGCCATGAACGGGAACGAGGCGACCTTCACGTCGTAACCCTCGTCCTTGGCCTGCTGCTCGGTGAGGCCGAACGACGCGATCTGCGGGGAGCAGAAGGTCGCGCGCGGCATGTTGCGGTAGTCGCCCAGCGTCTGGGTCTCGGCCCCGGCGATGGTCTCGGCGGCGACGACGCCCTGCGCCTCGGCCACGTGCGCCAGCATGAGCTTGGCGGTGACGTCACCGATCGCGTAGATGTGCGGCACGTTGGTGCGCATGTAGTCGTCGATACCGATGGCGCCGCGATCGGTGAGCTGCACGCCGGCGCTCTCCAGGCCGATGCCCTTGACGTTCGGCGCGAAGCCAACGGCCATGAGCACCTTGTCGACCACGAGCTCGCCCGGCTTGTCGTCCTTGACGCCCTTGAAGGAGACGGTGACCGAGGAGCCCTCGTCCTTCACGGTCTGCACGGCCGTCGAGGTCAGGACCTTGATCCCGAGCTTCTTGTACTGCTTGGCGATCTCCTTGGAGACGTCCGCGTCCTCGTTCGGCAGCGCACGGTCCAGGAACTCGATGATCGTGACGTCCACGCCGTAGTTCTTCAGGACGTAGGCGAACTCCATGCCGATCGCGCCGGCGCCGACGATGGCGATCGACTTGGGCAGGTCGCGCGTGAGGATCTGCTTCTCGTAGGTGACCACGTTCTCGGACAGCTCGACGCCGGGCAGCAGACGCACCTCGGAGCCGGTCGCGATGATCGCGTTGTCGAAGGTCACGGTCTCGGTGCCGCCCTTGTTGAGGGCCACCTCGATGGTGTTCGCGTCGCGGAACGTGCCGCGGCCGTCGAGCTCCGTGATCTTGTTCTTCTTCATCAGGAAGTGGACGCCCTTGACGCGGCCGTCCGCGACCGTGCGTGAACGGTCCCAGGCCTTCCCGAAGTCGAACGTGACATCTCCGGCCATGCCGAAGAAGTCCTTCTGGTGAGTGAAGATGTGGGCCAGCTCGGCGTTGCGGAGCAGAGCCTTGGAGGGGATGCAGCCCACGTTGAGGCAGACACCACCCCAGTACTTCTCCTCGATGATCGCAACGGACTTGCCGAGCTGGGCAGCGCGGATGGCGGCGACGTAGCCGCCGGGGCCCGCACCGAGGAGTACGACGTCGTAGTGGGAAGCCATGACTCAAGGGTATTGGTGCGCGCGAATCGTGGTGACGTGACTTCTGTCTCGTTGGCCGGACGTGGCGCCCGACGTGCCCCGTCGTGCGTCAGCGCACGCTGTCGACGCCCTTGTTCGCGAGCGCGTCGGCACGCTCGTTGCCCGGGTCGCCGGCGTGCCCCTTGACCCAGACCCAGCTCACCTCGTGCTTGGCGACCTCTGCGTCGAGCGCCTGCCACAGGTCCACGTTCTTCACGGGCTGCTTGCTCGCCGTCCTCCAGCCGTTGCGCTTCCAGCCGTGGATCCAGGTCCTCATGCCGTTCATCACGTACTGGGAGTCGACGTGCAGCGTGACGACGGTGGGGCCCTTGAGCGCCTTGAGCGCCTCGACGACGGCGGTGAGCTCCATGCGGTTGTTCGTGGTGACCGGGTCCCCGCCGAACAGCTCCTTCTCGTGCGTGCCGGAACGCAGCAGCGCACCCCATCCGCCCAGGCCAGGGTTGCCCTTGCAGGCTCCGTCGGTCCAGATCTCCGCGGTCGGCCGCGTCGCGCTCGTGCTGGTCACGGGCCTCACCCTAACCGGCGGCCCGGACGGCGCACGCCGTCGCGGCGCACTCGCCGAGCCGTCGCCCGGACCGCCGCGCGAGCCGCCGCCCGGGCCGAGTGTCAGTGGTCCGGCATAGCGTGTGAGTCGGCCCCGGTACGACGACGCATCAGGAGGACGGATGAAGTTCGGTTTCATCAGCAGCTTCGGCACCATCGACCAGCACGTGGCGCTCGCCCGCGAGATCGAGGAGCACGGCTGGGACGGCTTCTTCACCTGGGACGCCATCAATCTCGGCGGCGAGTGGGCCATGCCGGTCTACGACCCGTTCGCCGTCCTCGCGGCAGCGGCTGCCGTGACCGAACGCATCACGCTCGGCGCCATGGTGTTCGCCGTGCCCCGCCACCGGCCGTGGGAGCTCGCGCAGCGGGCGCTCACCGTGGACCGGCTCTCCGGCGGACGCCTGGTGCTGCCCGTCGGTGTCGGTGTGACCGACGACCGGGGCTTCACGTCCGTCCCGGGCCAGCCCACGGAGCTGAAGGACCGCGCGGCGTTGCTCGACGAGACGCTGGCGTGGCTGGAGAAGTCGTGGTCGGGCGAGGAGTTCGAGTCCTCCGGCGAGCAGATCACCACGGGTCCGTTCCGCTTCCCCGAGCGCCCGGTGAACGGCCGCATCCCGGTGTGGCCGGTCGGCGTCTGGGACGCCGAGCGACCGCCCACCAAGAACCTGCGGCGCGCCCTGCGCTGGGACGGGATAGTCCCGCAGCTGCGCGGCACGGCGGACGACCTGACGACGGACGACATCGCCGCGCTGGTCGAGTGGCTCATGGCGAACCGGCCGGGGCCGACGAGCGCGGACGACACGAACGGCACCGGCACTGGCACCGGCACCGGCACCGACCGCCCGTTCGACGTCATCCTCCAGGGCAAGCTGTCCAGCGACCCCGCCCAGGCGGCCGAGCAGGCCCGTGCCATGGCAGACGCCGGGGTCACGTGGTGGATCGAGTCCTGGTGGGACCCGGCGAAGGACTCGGCGGAATCGCTCCTGGAGAAGGTGCGCCAGGGCCCTCCGAACTTGTAGCGAGCGCCGTCGTCGACCCGGGCCCTACGTCGCGAACGCGATCGCGCCCCTGCTGCGGTCAGGAGACTGACCGCGGCAGGGGCGCGAGAGACGTCGGGCGTGCCGGACGTCAGACCGGGCGGGCCGCCTCGATCTCGACCGACGGCAGGTGCCGGGCCGGGAGCGTCTTCGGGCGCCACGACGCCCGGGTCTGCTCGAACGCCGTGATCTTGTCGGCCTCCTGGAGGGTCAGCCCGATGTCGTCGAGCCCCTCCATGAGCCGCCACCGCGTGTAGTCGTCGATCTGGAACGGCACCGTGACGTCGTCGGCCGTGGCGGTCTTCGCCGCCAGGTCGACGGTCACCTCGGTGCCCGGCTTGGTCTCCAGGATCTTCCACAGGATCTCGATGTCCTCGGGCGAGACGATGCCCGCCACGAGGCCCTGCTTGCCCGAGTTACCGCGGAAGATGTCGGCGAACCGGGAGGACAGCACGACGCGGAAGCCGTAGTCCTTGAGCGCCCAGACGGCGTGCTCGCGCGACGATCCGGTACCGAAGTCCGGGCCGGCCACGAGCACGGACCCCGCGGAGTACGCCTCCTGGTTCAGGATGAACGACGGGTCGCCCCGCCACGCCGCGAACAGCGCGTCCTCGAACCCGGTGCGCGTGACCCGCTTGAGGTACACGGCCGGGATGATCTGGTCGGTGTCCACGTTGCTGCGCCGCAGCGGCACGCCGACGCCGGTGTGGGTGGTGAACTTCTCCATGGTCAGTGGTCCTCTCAGCGCAGCGCGGGCTGGATCGCTACGGGAACGGGCAGGTCGACGACGACGGACTCACCCAGCGGGGAGGCGCCCACGCCGTCGAGCGGCGTGCCGTCGAACGTGGTGATGTCGATCTCGTACGGCAGGTCCAGGTCGCCCACGCTGGAGAGCGTGCCCCGGATTGCCGTCGCGGCGGCCACCAGCGGCGACACCAGGTGGGTGCGCCCGCCCTTGCCCTGCCGCCCCTCGAAGTTGCGGTTCGACGTCGAGGCCGACCGCTCCCCCGGCGCGAGCTGGTCCGGGTTCATGCCCAGACACATGGAGCACCCGGCGTTGCGCCACTCGGCGCCGAACTCCTTGAAGATCACGTCGAGACCCTCGGCCTCCGCCTGCAGGCGCACGCGGGCCGACGACGGGACCACCAGGACGCGGACGGACTCGGCCTTGCTCCGGCCCTTGACGACCTTCGCGACGGACCGCAGGTCCTCGATGCGGCCGTTGGTGCACGAGCCGATGAACACCGTGTCGACGCTCACGTCGCGCAGCGGCGTGCCGGCCTGGAGGCCCATGTACTCCAGGGCCCGCTCGGCCGCGAGGCGCTCGTCCTCGTCGGCGATGTCCGCCGGGACGGGCACGGACGCCGACAGCGGCAGGCCCTGGCCCGGGTTGGTGCCCCAGGTGACGAACGGCTCCAGGTCGGCCGCCTCCAGCACCACCTCGGCGTCGAACTGCGCGTCGTCGTCGGACCGGAGGGTCTTCCAGTACTCGACGGCGGCGTCCCAGTCCTCGCCCTCGGGCGCGTGCGGGCGGCCCTCGAGGTACTCGAACGTGGTCTCGTCCGGCGCGATCATGCCGGCGCGCGCGCCGGCCTCGATCGACATGTTGCAGATGGTCATGCGGGCTTCCATCGACAGCGCCCGGATGGCCTCGCCGCGGTACTCGAGCACGTAGCCCTGGCCGCCGCCGGTGCCGATCTTGGCGATGATCGCCAGGATGATGTCCTTGGACGTCGCGCCGGCGGGCAGCGCGCCGTTGACCGTGATCGCCATGGTCTTGAACGGCGCGAGCGGCAGCGTCTGCGTGGCGAGCACGTGCTCCACCTCGGACGTGCCGATGCCGAACGCCAGCGCGCCGAACGCGCCGTGCGTCGAGGTGTGCGAGTCGCCGCACACGACGGTGAGGCCGGGCATGGTCAGCCCCAGCTGCGGTCCCACCTGGTGGACGATGCCCTGGTCAGCGTCACCGAGGCTGTGCAGCCGGACGCCGAACTCCTTGGCGTTGGCGCGCAGCGTCTCGATCTGCGTGCGGCTCGTCGCGTCGGCGATCGGCCGGTCGATGTCGAGCGTGGGGGTGTTGTGGTCCTCGGTCGCGATCGTGAGGTCGGGTCGCCGCACCTGCCGTCCGGCAAGGCGCAGACCCTCGAACGCCTGCGGGCTCGTGACCTCGTGGACCAGGTGCAGGTCGATGTAGAGAAGATCAGGCGAGCCGTCCTCGCCCCGACGCACGAGGTGCGCTTCCCAGACCTTCTCCGCCAGCGTGCCGGCCATTGCGGTTCGCCTCCCTGTCAAAACTACCTCTGTCTGAAACAACTTTGGGCCTCGACTTGCAATCTCACGTTCCGAGACGGCAATATCGCGGTATGGACGATACTAGCGGAGTCGGCGTCTTGGACAAGGCGGCGTCCGTCCTCGGGGCACTCGAGGCCGGCCCGGCCACCCTGGCGCAGCTCGTCTCCTCCACCGGCCTGGCTCGCCCGACGGCGCACCGCCTGGCGGTGGCTCTGGAGCATCACCGCCTGGTGGCACGGGACATGCAGGGACGATTTGTGCTGGGTCCGCGACTCAACGAGCTGGCCACGGCCGCCGGTGAGGACCGCCTCCTGGCCGCGGCGAACCCGGTGCTCATAGCGCTGCGGGACCACACGGGCGAGAGCGCGCAGCTCTACCGCCGGCAGGGCGACCACCGCGTGTGCGTCGCCGCCGCCGAGCGCCCGGTCGGCCTGCGCGACTCCATCCCCGTGGGCGCCACGCTCAGCATGAGCGCGGGCTCCGCGGCGCACGTCCTGCTCGCCTGGGAGGAGCCGGACCGGCTCCACCGCGGCCTGCGTGACGCCACCTTCACGGCCACGATCCTCTCCGGTGTCCGACGCCGGGGGTGGGCGCAGTCGGTCTCAGAACGTGAGCTCGGTGTGGCATCGGTCTCGGCGCCCGTGCGCGGCCCGTCGGGCCGGGTCGTGGCGGCCGTCAGCGTGTCCGGGCCCGTGGAGCGGCTCTCGCGGCAGCCCGGCCGGCTGCACTCGGCCGCCGTCGTCGCCGCGGCCAACAAGCTCACCGAGGTGCTGCACCGCTCCGGCGAGTGACGAGCGGGCGCCGTCCGCCGGACGGCGCCCGCCCCACCGCCCCACCGCCCCGGCGGGCCGCGCGACCCCGGCCGGTGCGCACGACGTGTGCGGTCGATGTGAGCGGTCCGTGAGCGTTGGCCCGCCACGCCGGGCGTGGTGATTCCCCAGGTCCGGGTGGTGTCAGTAGTCTCGTCCGCGACGTGTGCACACCCGGTGCGCGCGCACCAACGTCGGAGGAATCTGATGCCGCCTAAGGTGAGACTCATCATCATCTGGGTCGTGGTGATCTTCCTGCTCTACTCGGTCATCAACGACCCCGAGCGATCCGCCGACGTCGTGCTCGCCCTCTGGGACGTCATCTGGGGTGCCATCGCGAACATCGGCACCTTCTTCGAGGAGCTCTTCACCGGGTCGATCGGCCGGTGACGACGTAGGGTCGGCGGCGGGGCTCGGGGTTCCTCGGGCAGACCCGCCGCCGATCCGCACCAGGCTCCCGCCCGGTGGGTCCGCCGGCGGGCGTGCCCACGGCAAGGGGACCATTCCGAACGCACCCGGGGAGACCCGCATGAGCGCAGCAGCGGACTTCGTGATCCGTCATCGCGCCCTGCAGCGGTACATCCTCGCGGACGAGAAGGTGATCGTCGCCACACGGCGGCACTGGGCCAGGCTCTGGGAGCCGATCCTCACCACGACCGGGGCGTTCGTCCTGGGGCTGGCGATCCTCGTCGCCGTGGACCCGGATGTCCGCGACGGGCTCGCCTGGGTCTGGCTGCCGTTCCTGGTGCTCGGCCTGCGGCTGCTCTACAAGTGGCTGGACTGGCGGGCCGAGTGGTTCGTGATGACCGACCGCCGGCTGATGCTGCTCACCGGGCTCCTGGTGCACCGGGTGGCGATGATGCCGGCCGAGAAGGTGACCGACCTCGGGTACGAGCGCACCCCGCTGGGCCAGGTGCTCGGCTTCGGCACCTTCGTCTTCGAGACCGCGGGCCAGGACCAGGCGTTCGACCGTGTCACCTGGATCCCGCGCCCCGACTCCCGGTACCGGCTCATCATCGCGACGCTCTTCCACCCGGACTCCGCCGAGGCGGCCGCCCAGGCCGACCCCGACTTCCGCCCGCAGGCGGTACCACCGGTCGAGACGCCTCCGCCCGCCGCGCCGCCCGCGCTCATGCCGCGGATCGGCCGGCGCAGCAACCCGCCCACGCAGCGCATCGAGGTTCCGGCACTGCGGGACCTGGCGGGCCTGGGCGCCCCGGGTGCCGCATCGGACGGCGCCACGGCGGACGGCGGCTCCTACGGTACTGACTCATCCGGTGCCGGCCCGGCCGGTGCCGGCTCGCACGGTGCAGGCTCGGCCGGCGTCCTGCCGGGCGGCGTCCGGTCCGGCGGCATCGCCCCGGACGACGGCGCCGGCGGCACCCACCCGGGCAGCGACGAGCTCACGCGTGCCGCCCGGCCGTCGACGAACGGCACGCCCCCGGTGGCGGCGGCGTCGGGCACCGGGCGAGTGCCGGGCCGGACCAGCGACGGCAAGGGCGGCGACCACGTGCCCGGCGGGCCGACGTCCGCGACCGACGGGTCCGACGCCCTGCCCCACCCGTTCATCGAGGGCGGCAAGGACCCGAAGATCCGCTGACGCAGCCGGCCGAGCGGCCAGGCGTCGGGGAGTCGAGGCGGCGGGGAGTCGAGGCGGCGAACGTAGGCATCCTCGGCCCATAAGGGCTCAGAGACCGACGAACCCTACGTTCGACGCCCTTGCCCCCGACAGCAAAAAGCCCGGTCCGTGTGGACCGGGCCTTGATGTGTACCCCCAGCGGGATTTGAACCCGCGTTACCGCCGTGAGAGGGCGGCGTCCTAGGCCGCTAGACGATGGGGGCCTTGAACTAGTCCGCCGACCGAGGCCGGTGGACTGCGTACCCCCAGCGGGATTTGAACCCGCGTTACCGCCGTGAGAGGGCGGCGTCCTAGGCCGCTAGACGATGGGGGCCTTGAACTACCGGTATGAACCGGCACCGTGAGAACGATAGCGCACCCAACAACCGACTTGCGTCAGTGTGGATGCGCAGTGCTCTGCGCTGGGGTACCAGGACTCGAACCTAGACTAAGTGGATCAGAACCACTCGTGCTGCCAATTACACCATACCCCATGGGGGTATGACCGCCTGGATACACCTGTCTCCGACAGGCATTCCGTGGGGGCCCTACCGCTGGAGAACATTACCTGACCTCGGGCGGTGGGCAAAACGGAATGAGGGTGCCGTCCGTCACCCGGGTCAGATCGGGTCGGATGACGGCGTCCTCAGCAGGCTCCGAACGCCCCCGGGGCGTCAGGCGAGGCCGCTCCCGTAGCCCAGTGCCGCCGGGAGCTCCGCCAGCGTCTCGATCACCACGACACCCGCCGCACGCAGCGCCTCCGGGTCCTGCGGGTCGCCCTGCAGGACCGCACGCTGCGCGGCATTGGGCTGGCCGGGCGCGGACGGCACGGCGCCGGCGATCGCGGCGTCGGACAGCCCTGCACCCGGCCCGGCGTGGCCGCCGTAGCCCGGACCCCGGCGGTGGCCCGCCCGGTCCAGCCAGACGCCCGTCAGGCCCGCCTCGTGGGCCGCCAGGGCGTCCACGGTGGGCTCGTCGCCCACGTAGGCGGTCCGGGACGGCTCGACGCCCAGCTTGCGGGCGCCCTCCGCGAACACGCGGGGGTCCGGCTTGCCGAAGCCCAGGGTGTCGACCCCGACGAGCACGGGCAGGTCACCCAGCCCGGCGACCTTCAGCTTCCGTTCCTGGAGCTCCGTGGCCGCGTTCGTCACCACGCCGACGCGGAGCCCCGCCGCGAGGGCTGCGTCGACGGCGGCCCGGGCGTCGTCGTGCGCGGTCCACGACCGCTCGAACGTGCCCCAGAACAGCGCGTCCCACGCCTCGAAGGACGTCTCCGTGACCGGCGCGGCGCCGAACGTCTCGTGCAGCAGCGCCGCCCGGTGCCGACGCTGCGTCACGTGGTCCATCTCGCCCCGCGTGTACCGGCTGTAGAAGCCGCCTGGGTCGGTGCGCCAGTGCGACAGGATCTCCGGGTCGCGCTCGGCCGGGACGTGCGGCAGGTGTTCCGCCCGCACGGCTTCCAGCGCCCGCGCGAAGGCGCCCTTGGTGTCGACGAGGGTGTCGTCGACGTCGAACAGGATGCCCTCGATCGTCATGCCGTCTCTCCCTGTGCTCGTTCGTGCTCTGCTCGTTCGTGCTCTGCTCGTTCGTGCTCTGCTCGTTCGTGCTCTGCCCGCTCGTACTCTGCCAGCCCCGTCACCGGGCTCACCACCGGCACGGGATCCGTCACCACCAGCGTCGGCCTGCGGCGCCGTGCCCACCAGAGCAGCACCGCGGTCGTGACCAGCGTGACACCGATGCTCACCGCCCCCTCGGACGGCGCCACCTCGGTGATCAGCAGCGAGTCCTGGAGCCCGTCGTAGGCGACCGCGAGGCCAAATGCCACGAGGTTGTTCGCCGCGTGCAGCGCGACGGCGACCTCCAGCCCGCCGGTACGCCACACGAGCAGGCTCGCGACCAGGCCGAACACCAGCCGGTCGGCGAACAGCCACGGGCTCTGCGTGCCGTGCGCCAGCGCGAACAGCAGGGCCGAGACCACGGCGGGCACCAGCACGGCGACCCACCGCCGGCGCAGCATGCTGCCCATCCACTGCGTCAGCCAGCCGCGGAAGAAGTACTCCTCGCCGGCCGCCTGCAGCGGCGTCGTCAGCAGGATCACGAGCACGAGCATGAGCCAGCCGGACGCCGGGGTGAGCGGCCACAGGCCGGCGTCGTCGGCGCCCGGTCCGCCCCCAGCCCCGGCGTCGGGCGCGCCGCCGAGCTGGGCCAGCAGGACGCTCGTGCCGATCGTGAGCGGCGCCAGGAGCAGCAGCGACATCCCGAGCCCGCCGAGCAGCAGGCGCCAGCGCACCCGCCCGAGCACGGAGGAGACCAGGCCGCCGCGCCGGGCCTGCGCCCAGGTCGCGAGGAGCGCGAGCGGGATGCCGAGCGCGAGGCCGAGGTTCGTCACGAGCAGGCCGGCCGGCGACACGAACCAGGCGTCGGTGACATTGGCCGGGTCCGGGAGCTGGGTGCCCAGCGCCTGCGCGACGATCCACACGAGGGCGTACAGCAGCATCGCCCCGAAGATCACGACCACGCCCACGGCGAGCGCGGCCAGCCCGACCAGTGGCCGCCACCAGCGGTGCCGCGGGCCCCGGAGGGCCTGCGGGTACACCCGCGGCCCGGGCGGCAGCACCTGCGGCGGCGGGGCCGGGTCCCAGGCCGACGACGGCGCCGCAACAGCCGACGCCGCAGCCCCCGGCAACGAGGACTGCGGCGTCGGCTGCGGCGTCGGCTGTGGTGCGGTCGGGCTCGGGGACGGTGCGGGCTGATCGGTCGTGGGCGGCACGGCGTCAGGAGTCATGGCGTCGGTCACGTCTGCCACGTTAGTCCAGAACGCCCAGGTCGAGGCTCCGGACGCCGAGGCGTCCGGATGCCAAGACCTCCAGCTGCCACGGCGTCCAGGTACTAGGACGCCACGTTCGCCGACGCCGTCTCCGCGAGGCGAGCCAGGGCGGCGTCGACCCGCGCGAGCGTGCGCTCCCGGCCCAGCAGCTCGAGCGACTCGAACAGCGGCAGCCCGATGCGGCGTCCGGTCACGGCGACGCGGACCGGGGCCTGCGCCTTGCCCAGCTTCATGCCGTGCTTCTCGCCCGCGACCGTGACCACGTCCTTGATCGGCTCGGCCGCCCAGGCCACGTCGGCCAGGGCCACCCGCACGTCGGCGAGGAGCTCGCCGGCACCGGCCTTCATGGCCTTGTTCCAGGAGTCCTCGTCGACGATCGGGGCGTCCAGGAACAGGAAGTCGACGTTCACCGTGATCTCGGACAGCAGGGCCACCCGGGACTGCGCGAGCGGCGCGACGGCGTCGAACACGTCCTGGTCGAACTGCTCCGGCGTCCACGGCGCGGCCGGGGCCACCAGCCACGGCGCGCACGCCGCGGTGAAGTCCTCGACGCTCAGGGCCCGGATGTACTCGCCGTTGAACGCCGTCAGCTTCTTGACGTCGAAGAACGCGGACGACGAGTTGACGTCCTCGACGCGGAACCGGCGCACCAGCTCGTCGAACGGGAGGATCTCCTCGTCGTTGCCCGGCGCCCAGCCCAGCAGCATCAGGTAGTTGACCATCGCGTCGGGCAGGATGCCCTCCGCGAGGTAGTCCTCCAGGGCCACCTTGTCGCGGCGCTTGGAGAGCTTCTGCCGCTTCTCGTTGACGATCACCGGCATGTGCGCCCACTGCGGCGGCGTCTGCCCCAGGGCCTCCCAGAGCAGCTGCTGCTTGGGCGTGTTGGGCAGGTGCTCCTCGGCGCGCATGACGAGGGTGATGTGCTCGTCGATGTCGTCCACCACGTTGGCCAGGAGGAACACCGGCGATCCGTTGCCGCGTGCGATGACGAAGTCCTCGAGGTTGGCGTTCGGGAACGTCGGGTTGCCGCGGATCAGGTCGACGACCCGCGTCTCCCCCTCGTCGGGCGTGCGGAAGCGCAGCGCGCGGCCCTCGGCGTACTCCAGCCCACGGTCGCGGCAGAAGCCGTCGTAGCCGGTCTGCTGGTTGCCGGTGCGCGCCGTCACGGCGTCACGCGTGCAGTCGCAGTAGTACGCCTTGCCCTCGGCGAACAGGCGCTGGGCGGCGTCCTTCTGGATGCCCGCGTTCTCGGACTGGAAGTACGGGCCCTCGAAGGCCGGGTCCTCCTTGCGGATGCCCAGCGCCTCCATGGCCGACAGGATGCCGTCCACCCACTCGGGCTGGTTCCGCGAGGCGTCGGTGTCCTCGATGCGCAGCACGAAGGTGCCGCCCTGCTGCTTCGCCACGGCCCAGTTGAAGAGCGCGGAGCGGGCGCCGCCCACGTGGAACATGCCGGTCGGGGACGGCGCGAAGCGGACGCGCACGGCCGCGCCGTCGGGCGCTGGCTGGGTCGGGGTGTCGGTCACGGAAGTCACGGGCCAAGCCTAGGCGCTGCGGGGCCCGACGGCGGCGCCTGCCGGGCCGCCCGGCCCCGCCAGCCGCGGATCAGGAGCGCGACCGCGTAGCCCGGCCACACCGGGATCGACGCGAAGGCGGGCGTCAGCACGAAGAGCAGGGGCCACCCCTCGTCGCCCTCCGGGAGCGACACGGCGACGGCGAAGTACGCGACCGCCAGGACGACCGTGGCCAGGACGAGGCCCACACCCAGCGACGCCCAGTCGTTGCGGACCTCCAGCCGCCGGAGCAGGGCGGCCGCGGCGACGATCGAACCGAGCGCGCCCGCCGTCACCACGAGCGCGCCCACGAGCCCGAACAGGACGCCGTCCCACGTGACGTCGCCGCTCGTCTGGAGGTACACGAGCACCACCGCGGTGATGCCGAACGCCACAGGGGTCAGTGCCAGGAATCGTCGTGCGGTCTCCACGGGGACCATGATGCGTGCCGGGCACCGCCGTGACCACGAATGTCGGCCGTGCGTGTCCCCGCCGCGAGGCGGGCGGTCGCGCCCGGTGCTCCCGGCGGGCCCGGCGCTCCCGGTGCCCCGGTCAGCGGGGTAGCCGCTTGACGTACCGCCGCGTCGCCACGGGTACGGGCCCCTCGGAGGTCTCCGCCCGGTAGTCCAGCGGGCCGGCGTCCGACCAGCCCGCACGCTCGTAGAACCGGCGCGCCCGCGTGTTGCCCGTCACGACGGCGAGCCAGGCCTCGGTGTGCCCTGCGGCCGCGATCCGGGCCTCGCCCGCGGACAGCAGGTCTGCCGCGATCCCGGAGCCCCGGTGGGCCGCCGCGACGAAGAGCTGCTCCACCTCCTCGCCCTTGACGGTCACGAATCCTGCGACGGCGTCCTGGCCGGGCCCGGCGTCCGCCGCGCCGCCAACCATCACCGCGCCGGCGTCCGTCGCGCCGGCGTCCGACGCCACTCCGCTGTCCGCCCCGCCACCGTCCGCCGGTGTGTCGAGGGCCACCGCCACCGTCGTCCCCGGGACCCGGGCCGCGGCGCGGGGGCCGAACGACTCCCGGGTGCGGACCGCCTCCAGCGCCGGCGGCACGAGGCCGCGGTGACCGTCGCCCCAGGCGGCGTGCCAGACGGCGGCGATCGCCGGGGCGTCCGCCGGTACGGCATGCCGGAGCTCGACGTGCCGCACGCGCAGCGGCGAGAGGAGGAACCGGTCCTCGTCGGGGAGCACAACGGGTTCGGTGCGCCACCCCGGCCCGGCGTATGCGGCGAGCGCAGCGGCGTCGCGCCAGCGGCTCACGTAGGTCAGCGTGTCCGGTGTTGGGCCGTCCGGAGCCGCGCTCCCCCGGCGGACGACGATCTCGTCGCTCACGAAGCCGTCCAGCGCCGCGAACCCGATAGTGCCCGCCTCGATGAACGCGCGGAACTCGTCGAGCAGCCCGGGCCGGACCCGGGCCGTGGAGCGCCTGATGATCATGCCTCGATCATGCTCCACGGGTCCGGGCGCGGGCCAGCATCACCAGCTCGGTCAGCTCGGGCTCGGGCAGCTCGTCGGCCGGCCACCAGCGCAGGTCCAGGGACTCGTCAGAGACCGCCGTCTCGGCGCCGGGGGCCGCGACGGCGACGAACCGCACGTCCAGGTGGTGCACCGGCCGGTCCGGGTCGCCGGTGCCCGGCCGGCAGAACGGCACGACGTGCTCGTCGAGGTGCACCGGGACGGCGTCGAGCACGAGGCCCGCGATCCCGGACTCCTCGCGCGCCTCCCGGGCGGCGGCGTCGGCCAGCGAGGCGTCCCCGGCCTCCAGGTGCCCGCCGAGCTGGAACCAGCGCCGCGCCTTGGCGTGCAGGGTGAGGAGCACCCGCGCGCCGTCGTGCGAGAGCACCAGGGTCGACGCCGTCAGGTGGTCCGGCACGGACTCCCGGAACACCCCGTCGTCGTGCGCCTCGAGGTGTGCCACGTACCGCACCCGGAGGCGCTCCTGCTCCGGCGTCGGCCCGGTCCAGGAGCGCAGGGTCGCCAGTGCGTCGCCGTGCAGCGCGGTGCCGTGCTGAGTTCCTGGCTGAGTTCCTGGCTGAGTTCCCGGCAGCGTTCCCGGCTGAGTCTCGCTGCTCACCTCAGCGGCGCCGCAGCACCGGGTTGGCCAGGACGCCCACGCCCTCGACCTCGACCTCGACGCGGTCGCCCTGGTCGATCCGGCCCACGCCGGCGGGGGTGCCGGTGAGGATCACGTCGCCGGGCAGCAGGGTCATGGCCTCGGAGATGTACGAGACGAGGAACGGCACGTCGAACACCATGTCGCGGGTGCGGCCGTCCTGGCGCGGCTCGCCGTTGACGCGCGAGCGCACGGCGACGTCCTCCGGGTTCAGGTCGGTGTCGATCCACGGGCCGAGCGGGCACGAGGTGTCGAAGCCCTTGGCGCGGGCCCACTGCCCGTCGGTGCGCTGGGCGTCGCGCGCGGTCACGTCGTTCGCGACGGTGTACCCGAGGATGTACGACGGCGCGTTCTCCGGCGTGACGTCCTTGCAGACCTTGGAGATCACCACGGCCAGCTCGGCCTCGTAGGAGACCTCCTGCGTGAAGTCCGGCAGCACGATCGGGTCGTCCGGGCCGACCACCGCCGTGTTTGGCTTGAAGAACAGCAGCGGCGTGGTCGGGACGTCGCCGCCCATCTCCTTGGCGTGGTCGGCGTAGTTCTTGCCCACGCACACGATCTTGGAGCGCGGGATCACCGGGGCGAGCAGCCGGACGCCGTCGCCCAGCTCGATGCGCTCGCCGGTCGGCATGGCCGGCATGTAGAGGGGGTCGCCGCCCAGCACGGCGAGGAAGGTCTTGTCGCCCTCCTGCTGCACGAGGGCGAAGCGGGGGTCGTCTCCGGTGGTAAATCTCGCGATACGCACGGGCTCAGCGTAAGCCGCGCCGCGGCCCCCGAGTCTCCTAGGAGCTGCCCGGGGGTCCGCCTCGTCCGGCTCAGGCGCGCGCCAGGACCTCGCCGTTGAGCACCGCGAACCAGCCGTCCGGGGCCGCGGCCCACTCGCGCCAGCCCTGGGCGAGCTGTTCGAGGGCCACGTCGTCCGCGAGCGCCGAGTCCTTGGCCTGCACGGCGAAGTTGGACTCGGTGCAGCGCTCGGCCCACAGCCCGCCCCACCAGGTGCGGTCGTCGGGGGTGGCGTAGCACCAGACGCTCGCTCCGGGCTCGATCGTGGCGGGGTCGAAGCCGGCGTCGCGCACCCAGGAGGCGAGGCGGCGCCCGGCGTCGGGCTCGAAGCCGTAGGTGTGCGTGACCTCGTGGTACAGCATGTTCCACTCGGTGAGCTCCGCGGACTCCGGGTACCAGGTCATGGCCTCGTAGTCGGCGTCGCGCACCGCGACGAACCCGCCCGGCTTGGCCACGCGGCGCATCTCGCGCAGGGCCGCGACCGGGTCGGAGAGGTGCTGCAGGAGCTGGTGGGCGAAGACGACGTCGAACGAGTCGTCCTCGAAGGGCAGCTCGTAGGCGTTGGCGTGCTCGAAGGTGATGTTCTTGGTGCCGTGCGCGTCGGCGAGGCCACGGGCGGACTCCAGCACGTCGTCGGAGGCGTCGACGCCCACGACGCTGCCCTGCGTGAGCCGCTCGGCGAAGTCGACGGTGACGGTGCCCGGGCCGCAGCCGACGTCGAGCAGCGTCATGTCGGAGAGCAGGTGCGGCAGCAGGAACGCGGCGGAGTTGGCCGCCGTCCGGCGCCGGTGCGAACGCAGCACGGACTTGTGGTGCCCGTGCGTGTAGGACTCGGACTCCTTGCTCAGGTCCGTGCCCGCGCCCGGGTTGTCGGGGCTTTCGGGTCCGTCGGGGCTCTCCGCGCCGCGGGTCAGGCTCGTGAGGCTGCTGGGGGCGTCGACCGCGTCGATGGGGTCGGTGCCCGCGGGCGTCGTCCGGTCCCGGGCGGGGCCGCCGCCGCCCTCGTTCGCGGGATCGCTGAACCTGCCGCCGAACCGGTTGCCGAGCTCGTGGCTGGGCGTGGGGACGGACGGGTCGATGCGGGCCGAGTCGTGCTCGTTGGCGCTGCCGGTCATGGCCGCACTGTATGTGCGCCGTGCCACGCTGCACATCCGCGTTCTCATCCTTCGGGACGGTTGTCCAGCCGATCACCCGGCGTGGCCCGCGCGCGCCGCTCTGCGCGACGCGCAAGGATGCGCGCATGTCCACGCTCGCCCAGCCGTCCGCCCGCGTGCGGAACACCCTCCGCGACAACCTGCTCGGTGGCCCGGGCCGCGTGCTCGGCGCCGACATCGCGCGGGGTGTCGCGGTGCTCGGCATGTTCACGGCGCACGTGGGCGTCACCTCGGACGACCTCGGCACGTTCGAGGGCTGGCTGAGCCTCGCGCACGGGCGGTCGTCGATCCTGTTCGCGACGGTCGCCGGCCTGTCCCTGGCCCTGGTCACGGGCGGCTCGACGCCGTTCACCGGCGAGCGGATGCGCACGGCGCGCGCCCGGATCCTCGTGCGCGTGGTGCTGCTCCTGGCCCTGGTCGCGGTGCTCGACCTGTTCGGCACGCGTGTGCTGCTCATCCTGGGCTTCTACGCCGCCTACTTCGTGCTGGCGCTGCCGTTCCTGCGCGTGCCGCCAGGCCGGCTGGCGGCGATCGCGGTGCTGGTCGCCGTGGTCGGGCCGGTCCTCGTCTACTACGGCCCCGAGGCGCTGGCCCGCGCCGGGCTGCGAGCGCCGCACGACGGTTCCGGCGCGGCCACCGACTTCCTCCTCACGGGGCACTACCCCGCGCTGGTCTGGATGGCGTACGTGCTCGCCGGGCTCGCGCTGGGCCGCTGCGACCTGCGGTCGCCCACGGTGCACCTGGGCCTCGTGGCGGGCGGGTTCGGCGTCGCCGCGCTGACGGCGGTCGCCTCCGCGGTCCTGGTGGCCGACGCCGGGGGGCTGGCCGCCGTCGAGGGGCAGCTCGCCGTGACGTCGTCGGACAGCGTGGTGCCGCCGCCCGCCTGGTCGGACCCCTGGCCACCGGTGTCCGGGCTGTACCTGGAGGGGCCGCACGACGACACGATGTTCGAGGCGCTCGGCTCCGGCGGCTTCGCGCTCGGTGTGCTCGGGCTGTGCCTGCTGCTCGGCGGGGTGGCGCGGGACGGCTGGTCGGCGGCGGACGGCGGGGCAGCCGGTGTTGTGGCGCGGGACGGCGCGCAGCCCGGCGGCGTCCTGCGGGCCGCGCGCGCCGTCGTGCTGGCGCTCGTGACGCCGCTGGCCGCCGTCGGCGCGCTGGCCCTGACCGTCTACTCCCTGCAGATCGTCACCATCTGGTGGTGGACCCGCACCTACTGGGACCTCCTCGACCCCGCGACCAACACGCCGCTGGGCTGGATGGTGCTCGTCACCCTCGTCGTGGCGACGCTGTGGCGGGCCCTGCTGGGCCGGGGCCCGCTGGAGCGCCTGTTCGGCTGGGTCGCCCGGAAGGCGTTCCCGTAGCGCCCGGACCGGGCGGCCGGTCCGGGCGGCCGGTCCGGGCGGCCGGTCCGGGCAGCAAGTCCGGGCGGCCCGTCGGCTAGAGCGTCACCTCGCCGACGATCGTCGTGAACGTGTCGCCGCCCACCCACACCTCGCCGTCGGGCAGCTTCTGGACGTGGACGCGACCGGCGCGCCCCAGCGCCGTCCCCTGCGACGCGACGTACGACGACGGCAGCACGTCGCCGGCGAGCCACTGCCCCAGGCCGGCGTTGAGGCTGCCCGTCACCGGGTCCTCCCCCACGCCGATGGACGGGACGAACGCGCGCACCTCGACTGCGGGCTCGTCGGCGCCGCTGCTGGTCCCGTTCCCGGCCCCGTGGCCGGTCGGGTACTCGCCGACCACGCCCAGCTTCAGGTCACCCATCGCCACGAGATCCGGCTCCAGGCCGAGCACAACGTCGGCGTCGCGGAGCTGGACCGCGACCCAGCCCGGACCGTTGTCGACCCAGGCCGAGCGGACGACGTCGGACACCTCCAGGCGCAGCGAGCGCGCGATCTGCTCAACGTCGGCGGCGTCGACGGCGCCCGACCGGCTCAGGGGCGGACCGGCGAAGGCGAGGCGCTGCCCCGCGCCCGTGTCCTCACGCCGCACCCTGACCAGGCCCACGCCGCACTCCTGGACCACGTCCTGCCCGCGGGGCACGCCGCCCGCCTCCAGCCAGGCGTGCGCTGTGCCGAGCGTCGGGTGCCCGGCGAACGGCAGCTCGCCGCCCGGCGTCCAGATCCGCACGCGGTAGTCGGCGCCGGCGGCGTGCCCGGCCTCGGTCGGGTCGAGCAGGAACGTGGTCTCCGAGAGGTTGGTCCAGCGGGCGAAGGCGGCCAGCTGCTCGTCGGTGAGGCCGTCGGCCCCGTGCACGACGGCGACGGGGTTGCCGCCCGTCGGGGTAGCGGAGAAGACGTTGACCTGGCGGAACGGATGACTCATGGCACCACGCTACCCAGCCGGGGCCGCCGGGCGAGCCACGTCCCAGGCACGTCTCAGGCACGTCAGGCGGGGAAGATCTGGTCCAGCTCGGCGAGGTCGTCGGCCGTCGGGGTCCACGTCCAGGCCTGGGCGTTGCCGCGCACCTGCTCGGGCCGGGTGGCGCCCGCGATCACCGACGACACCTCGGGCCGGGACAGCAGCCACGAGAAGGCGACGACGGTCTCCGTCACGTCCCGCTCCCGGCAGAACGCCGCGAACCGGTCCAGGGCCGCCCACGGCGCGGTCTCCAGGAGCTGGGGCTTGGTCGTGACCAGGCGTGAGCCGTCGGGCCGGGCGCCGCCCGCGTACTTGCCCGTGAGCAGGCCGTTCTCGAGCGGGTGGTAGGGCAGGACGCCGATGCCGTACTCCTTCGCGGCGGGCAGCACCTCCCGCTCCAGTCCGCGGGCCAGCAGGGAGTACTTGTTCTGCGCGGAGACGAAGCGGGTGCTCCCGCCGCCCAGAGCGCGGGCCACGTGCTCGGCGTCGGCCACCTGCCAGCCGCGGAAGTTCGAGTGGCCCACGTAACGGACCTTGCCCGAGCGCACCAGGTCGTCCAGCGCGGCGAGCGTCTCGTCGACCGGGGTCGCCGGGTCGGGCGCGTGCAGCTGGTAGAGGTCGATCCAGTCCGTGCCGAGCCGGCGCAGCGACGCCTCGGCCGCCCGCACGATGTACCGGCGCGACCCTCGTGCCCCGAAGTCCTGGCCGTTCGCGCCGTGCACGTCGAGCCCGAACTTCGTGGCGATCAGCACGTCGTCGCGGCGCCCCTTGAGCGCGGCGCCGAGGAGCTCCTCGGACAGGCCGGGCCGGCCGCCGTAGGCGTCCGCGGTGTCGAAGAAGGTCACGCCCGCGTCGACCGCGGCGTCGACCAGGGCCGTGGCCCCCTCCGCGGTCTCGGTGACGGTGCCGGGGCGGCCGAGGTTGTTGCACCCCAGGCCGACGACGGGAACGGACAGGCCGGAGCGCCCGAGGCGGCGCAGAGGGAGGTCGGACATGATCGCACCCTATGCGCCGGGCGGTGCACGACCGGTGCTGGGCCGTGCCGGGCCGGGGCCGGGGCCGAGCCGGGGCGGGGCCGGGCCGGCCGGGGCCGAGGCGGTGCTGGGCCGGTGCCGCGACGTCCGGGCCGCCGGTCGTTCCGCGGCCCGCCCGGGTGGGCGTCACCGCAGCCGTACCCTGGAGCGGTGACGACAGCCCTCGACGAGCCGACCGCGCCCGGTGCGCGCGGCGCCGTCGTACCCCTGGCCGGGGTGGACGGGGCACTGCCTCCCGAGGTGTGGCTGCCTCTCGCCGCCGCCCACGCCGAGCGCGCAGACGCGCTCACCGCGGTCTGGCGCGCCGCCCGCGCGGCCGGGCGCAAGCACGCGATCGAGGACTTCCTGTTCACGTACTACCCCACGCGCATCGCGCACCTGCGGCGGTGGCACCCGGGAGCGGGCGTCGCCCTTGCGCTGCCCGACGGCGGGACTCTCACGTCCGACGGCGAGGGTCTCACGTCGCCTGACGGGGGTGGCGCGGCCGACCCGACGGCGTCCGGGAACCCGGGAGGCGCCGGGCGTCCGGCAACCGGAACCGACGCGCCCGACCCGGAGGACCGCACCGCGTGGCGGTGGCACCGGACGGACCGGGCGGACGGCGTCGCCCCGAACAGCGGGCCGCGGGATGTCGTCACGCTCGACCGCGAGGCATTCCTCGCCGACCGCGGCGACACCGTGCGGTACGTCCGCGAGCTGCTGACGGCGACGGCGTCGCGGCCGGGCACGTTCGGCTGCTTCGGGCTGCACGAGTGGGCCATGGTCTACCGCAACCGTGAGGCGGGCCGCGACCAGCGGCACCCGCTGCCGCTCCGGCTCGGGCACGAGGGCACTGACGCCGTGGTCGAGGCCAACCCCGTGCGCTGCTCGCACTTCGACGCGTTCCGGTTCTTCACGCCGGAGGCGACGTCGCGCAACCAGCTCCGGCCGACGCGCGCCGCCCAGGTCGGCATGGAGCAGCCGGGCTGCCTGCACGCCAACATGGACCTCTACAAGTGGTGCCTCAAGCTCGGCCCGGCGGTGCCCGGCGACCTGCTGCTCGACGCGTTCGAGCTGGCCCGTGACATCCGCTGGACCGACATGGCGGCGTCCCCGTACGACGTCTCGGAGTACGGCGTCGCGGCCGTCCGGATCGAGACGCCCGACGGCAAGGCCGAGTACGTGCGGCGGCAGCGCGACTTCGCGCGCCGGTCCGGCGCGCTCCGGCAGCGGCTGCTCCGGGTCTGCGACGCGGTGCTCGACACGGAGTTCGCCACGGAGTTCGCCACGGGCGTCGACACGGCGCCCGACACGGCGCTCGACCCGATGCTCGACACGGTGCTCGACACGCCGTAACCGGCGCCGATCCGGGCTTTTCGGGCCCGCACGCGTACGTGTTTGCCCTACTTGTCGGCGGGCCCTCCCCCTTCTTAGCGTCATGCCTGTCGCACCCCAGCACTCAGGAGCACCCCAGGCAACTCCCAACTTCGCAGTTCCCACCGACAGAACACGAGGTGAGCCCCATGAGAGTCACCGCACCGCAGACACCCGTCGTCAGAGTCCTGCTCGGCGTCCTCGCCGTCCTGGCCCTGGCCCTGACGGCGCTGGTCGCCACACCGAACGCCCTGACCCCCCGGGCCGAGGCCCACGGCTGGGTCGTCTCGCCGCCGAGCCGGCAGGACCACTGCGCCAAGCGGACCGTGAGCTGGTCCTGCAACGGCGTCGAATGGGAGCCGCAGAGCGTGGAGGCACCGAAGGGGTCGAAGCTCTGTTCGGGCGGCAGCCGCTTCACCACGCTGGACAACAGCTCCCTGGCCTGGCCCCGCACCGGCATCAGCAGCACGCACACCTTCCGGTGGACGCTGACGGCCTTCCACCGGACGGCGAGCTGGGAGTACTTCGTGGACGGCCAGCTCTTCAAGACGGTGAACGACAACGGGGCCACACCGCCCGCGACGGTCACGCACACCCTCACGGGCCTGCCGAGCGGCAACCACACGATCCTCGCCCGCTGGAACGTGTACGACACCGCGATGGCGTTCTACGCCTGCATGGACGTCAACATCGGGGGTGGCAGCCCGAGCGCCGGTCAGACGGCGGTCGACGGGCGCCTGCTGGCCGCCCAGATCTGACCACCCGCCAGGAACAGCCGCCAGGAACAGCCGCCAGGAACGGCCGCCAGAATCGACGGCCGGAAACGACTGCTCGAAACCACGGCTGGAAACGACGGCTGGAACGGCCGGTCTCCCCACGACGGGAGGCCGGCCGTTCGCCGGTTCATGACCGCCGACCGACTGACTGACTCGCCCCGCGCACTCCGCCGAGTCAGTTGGCTGGTCGGACCAACCCGCTGACTCGGCGAGCGCGGCGCGGCGAGTCAGGTGGGCGGTCGTGATCTCGTGCGTGAGGGCCCGTTGAGGCACCGTTTTTACCCAGCCGCGGCGAAAATACGGGGAACCGCGTACGAATTCACCCTCATTGTCAGCAAAGCTTCCATTTCCTAAGTTCGATGCCTATCCAGGAAATTTCACCCGCTCGACCCGGACGCGGCCCGTCTACCCCAAGGCGTCGCCCGGGCCAAGAATCCGCTCGTTCGACGGAAGGCATCACCGTGAACCGTGCACGAACCGCCAGCCCGCACACCCGACTCCTGCTCTCCGCGCTCGCCGCCCTGGCACTCGCGGCGGCCTTCCTCACCGCCGCCCCGGGCGCACTGCTGCCGCAGGCACAGGCCCACGGCTGGATCACCAGCCCGCCGAGCCGCGCGGACCACTGCGCCTCAGGCACCGTGAGCTTCGACTGCGGCGGTCTCCAGTACGAGCCGCAGAGCGTCGAGGCGCCGAAGGGCTCCACCCAGTGCTCGGGCGGCAGCGGCTTCACCGTGGTCGACGACGACTCGCTGCCCTGGCCGCGCACCACCATCGGCGGCGACACCACGTTCCGCTGGCAGATCACGGCCCGGCACTCGACGTCCACCTGGGAGTACTTCGTGGACGGCCAGCTCTTCAAGACCGTGGACGACGGCGGCGCCCAGCCCGGCGCGACCGTCGAGCACACGCTGAGCGGCCTGCCGGCCGGCGACCACACCATCCTGGCCCGCTGGAACATCGCGGACACCGTGAACGCGTTCTACCAGTGCGTCGACGTCACCGTGACCGGCGCCGCGGCGGCCGACGCCGCTGCCGACGCCGGTGCGACCGACTCCGGTGCCGCCGACGTCAGCGCGGGCGGCACCAGCGCGGGCGCGCAGGTACCGGCCGCCCTGGGCACGCGCGGGGCACTGACCGCCGTCTGACACCCACGGACCACCCGGGGCCGGGTGCCCGACGCCGATCAGCGCGCCGGGCAACCGGCCCCGTCGTGTCACCCAGCACCCCGAGTCACCCCGTACGCCATGTCACCCAGCACGCCATGTCACCCAGCACCCCGTGTCACCCAGTACCCCGCGGCATCACAAACCGGGCGCCATTTTTCACCCGCTCTATGGGAGGATGGTGTCGTGTCGAGCACAGTGGTCGGCATCAGTCCGACACCCGTCGAGGTACCGCCCGTCATGCACGACCTGGCCGGACGTCTGCGGCCGGCCGTGACGGTCGTTCCCGTGTGGCGCAACGAGTACGGCGGTTTCACCGCCCGGCTCGAGGACCGGCGGGCACCCGGCCCGGCGTCGGACACCGCGGGGCGGAGCGCCTACCTCAAATGGGTCCCTCGTTCCTCTACCTGCCCCGACCCGTTCGCCGAGGCGGACCGGCTGACCTGGGCCGGATCGTTCACGGCGGTGCCCCGCGTGCTCGCCGTGGGACGCGACCCGCGCGGGTCCTGGCTGCTGACCGAGACCGTCGAGGTGAACGGCACGCTCGCGACGTCCGCCGTCGAACCTCGCTGGCGCGCCCTCGCGAAACGCTCGGCGATCGCGGTCGGCCTGGGCCTGCGGCGGTTCCACGACACGCTCCCCACCGACACCTGCCCGTTCGTCCGCACGGCCCAGCTGCGCGTCGCCGCCCTCCCGACCGACACGGCGGCCCGTGCGTCGATCACGACGACGCTGGGCGACCCGCCGCCGGTGGACCGGCTCGTCGTGTGCCACGGCGACGCGACCGTGCCGAACACGCTGCTCGACCGCGCCGGCCGGTTCGCGGCCCACGTGGACGTCGGCGACCTGGGCGTGGCCGACCGCTGGTCCGACATCGCGGTCACCACGCGGAGCGTCACCCGCCGCTACGGCCCCGGGCTGGAGCCGCTGGTCCTGGCCGCCTACGGCGTGGCGCCCGACCCCGAGCGCACCCGCTACTACCGGGCCCTCTGGGACGCCGAGGAGGCGCTCCGGGTGCGGCGCGTCGGTCAGCAGGCCGGCCCGCGCTGACCCGACCGGCGAGATCACGACCGAGATCACGACCGGCCAGATCCCGACCGGCCAGATCCCGACCGGCGACGTCACGACCGGCCAGATCCCGACCTGCGACGTCACCTGCGGCCCGCGTCGTAGACGCGGTGCATCACCAGCTCGATCGGGCCGCGCGGCCATCTGCGCAGCCACAGGGGCGCCGCCACCATCAGCGTCAGCGAGATCACGGCCCAGATCAGGACGACCTGCCACGGATCGCCTCCGGCAAGGCCGAGACCCCAGTCGAAGCAGATCACCGAGGCGAGCACGTTCTGCAGCACGTAGCAGGACAGCGCCGTCCGCCCGACCGCCTCGACGCCGCGCCGCAGCGGGCCCGGTGAGGCTCCCGGCCGCAGACGGGCGACGAGCGTGGTGCCCAGCGCGAGGATCCCGAGCGCCACCAGCGGCGGGACCAGGTAGCGGTCCACGAGGACCCAGCCCGGCCCGGCCCACGTCGTCAGCGCGTTCAGCGGGACCCCGGCCCCCAGCCCGACCCACGCGAGCCGACGACGCAGCCGCGCCCCCTCCGCCGTCGTCGAGAACATCCCCGCGCGGACGAGCCGCGAACCCACGAGGAACAGCACGATGGCCGACGGCACGATGAGGAGCAGCTCGATCCGGAACACGTCCATGTGCGTGAGCCGCACCACCACCTGGTCCAGCCAGCTCGCGCTCGACAGGCTCGCGGCGCCGTCGCCCGCGGCGGCCATCGCGTCCTGCCCGTCCTGCCCGCTCTGCTGGGCCTGCTGCCCCTGCTGGCCCTGTCCGTTCTGCTGCCCGCCGTCCGCGTCCGAGGTGCCGACCAGGAGCGCGGTGAGCGCCACGACCGCCGCGACGTAGACGCCGGCCACCACGCCGCCCCAGACACGCACCACGCGGTCGCTGCGCCCGACCAGGTAGGCGGCGACCAGCGACGCGATCGCGTACCCCATGAGCACGTCGAACTCGAAGACCAGCACGTAGTGCAGCAGCCCCTCGACGAACAGGATCGCGGCCCGGAGCACGTACCGGCCGGGCCACGGCACACCGCGCCGCACTATGGAGCGGTACTGCAGCTCGAGCCCCACCCCGAAGAGCAAGGTGAGCAGCGCGAGGAACTTCCCGTTGGACAGCGCCTGCAGCACGGTCCGCACCGGGTCGTCGGTGGCGAAGCCGTCCGCGAGCCACGCCGCCGGTCCGCCCGGCGTGCTGAACAGCCAGATGTTGCTGGCGAGGGTGCCGAGGATCGCGATCCCGCGCAGCACGTCGAGCGCGAGGATCCGGCCCGTCGCCCCCGTGGGAACGCCGGCGGACGACGGGGTCCGCGACACAGCGGACGGGGTTGGTGTGGCCGTGCTCGACGGCTGGTGGGCGGGCATGGGTCCGAGCCTGTCGTGGTCCGGGTGCGACGGCGTCGGCCATCCGGCCGATCTCCGCGCGGCGGCGTACATCGTTCGGAGGAGGCACGTTCGGAGGAGGCACGTTCGACGGAGAGACGTTCGGCGGAGGCACGGCGCACCCATCGGCGTCCGGCGCCGGAATTCACCTCGTGATCACGAGGCCCGGTCTGCCACCCTGGGCCCATGACGATCCCCGCCGAAGCGGCCTCGGTGCCCGACGTCGTGCGCGAGCTGGCCGGTGACGGAGACGTCGCGCCCGTCTGGCGCAACGAGCTGGGCGGCCTGACCTTCCGGATCGAGCCGCTGGCACACCCCGCGACACACGCCACGGCACACCCCGCGGCACATCCCGCGACGCAGCTCGTGACGGGCCCGACGCCGCCGTCCGCCTACTACGTCAAGTGGATGCCCTTCTCGGACCGGGCGACGACCGAACGGGTCGACCTGACGAACGAGGCCGCGCGCATGCGCTGGGCCGAGACCTGGACGCCGGTGCCGCACGTCCTCGACGTCGGCTCCGACGACGAGGCGCAGTGGCTGGTCACGGCCGCGATGCCCGCACGCTCCGCCGTCGACCCGCGCTGGCTGGCCGAGCCGGAGACCGCGGCCCGGGCGATCGGGGCCGGGCTCCGCGCGCTGCACGACGTGCTGCCCGTCGACGAGTGCCCGTGGACCTGGAGCATCGAGGACCGGATGGCGATCGCCGAGGACCGGGCGGCCCGGGGCCACGCCGCCGACGGGTGGTCGCCCGAGGCTCGGGCGCGCCTGCTGGACGCACCCGAGCACGACCGGGTCGTCGTCTGCCACGGTGACGCCTGCGCACCCAACACCCTGCTCGCCGACGACGGCACATGGTTCGGGCACGTGGACCTCGGCGGGCTCGGCGTCGCCGACCGCTGGGCCGACCTCGCCGTCGCGACCTACAGCCTGGGGTGGAACTACGGCCCCGGGTACGACCACCTGGTCTACGAGGGGTACGGGATCGACGAGGACCCGGACCGGGTCGCGTACTACCGCCTCCTGTGGGACCTCGGATGAGCGGGACCGGTCGCGGGAGCGGCAGCGGCACCGGCGCAGATGCCGGGGCAGACGCCAGGGCGGGCGCCGTCACCCCCGGCCTGCTCGTCGTGACCGGGCCGCCCGGCTCCGGCAAGTCCACGGTGTCCGAGGCGCTGGCCGACCGCTGGGAGCCGAGCGTGCTCGTGGAGGGTGACGCGTTCTTCCGGTTCCTGCGGCGGGGGATGATCCCGCCCTGGCTCCCGGAGTCGCACGCCCAGAACGACACGACGACCCGCGCGGCGGCGGCCGCCGCGGGCGGTTTCGCCGCTGGCGGCATGGCCGTGGTCTACGACGGCGTGATCGGCCCGTGGTTCCTGCCCACGTTCGCGCGGTTCGCCGGCGTCGCGGTGCTCGACTACGTGGTGCTGCTGCCGCCCGTGGAGGTCTGCCTGAAGCGGGTCGAGACGCGCACCGGCCACGGGTTCACGGACCTCGACGCCGCCCGGCACATGCACGACGACTTCGTCCGGGCGACGACGCCGCGCTCCGGTAGCGCAGTCACGGACAGAGCGGTCACCCCCGGCGCGGTCACGGACAGAGCGGGCACGGACAGCACGGTCACCGACAGCACGGTCACCGACAGCGCAGGCGCCCCGCCCGGAGCCGTACTGACCGATCTGCCGGACGACGTCGCCGGGGTCGCCGACGCGATCGTCGCGGCCATGGCCTCGGGCCGGTCGCGCTACACCGTCGGCGACGCCGCCGACGCCTGATCCGCGCGCCGGGCCCGGTGGGCGGCCTGGGCGTTGCGGTTGCTGCACGTCGTGGAGCAGTAGCGCCGCGACCGGTTGCGGGACAGGTCCAGGACGATCCCCGCGCAGTCGCTGTCGGCGCACACCGCGAGGCGGGAGAGCTCGTCGTCCCGGATCACGTCGACCATCGCCATCGCCGTCTCGACCAGGATGCGCGTGGCGAGCGGCGCGTCGCTCGGCACGGCGTGGATGTGCCAGTCGGCGGGCGGGTGCCGCACGAGCTGCGGCACCGCCCCGGCGGCGGCCAGCATGTCGTTCACCAGCCCGACGGCCGCGTCGCGGTCGGCGGTGAGCAGCTCGCGCAGCCGCGGCTGCAGTGCCAGCACCTCCTCCAGCTCGGCCTGCGTGCTGTCGTGCCGCCCGGTGTAGCCCTGTCCGGCGAAGAACGCGTCGAGGTCGGCCACGGTCGCGATGGTGACGGGTGGCTCGCCCGCGTTCACGAGCACGACGGCGGCCTGGAGCGACTCCTCGGTGTCATGAGTGAAAACCACGTTGACACATTACTCTCTCCACCCGTAGCGTCAGGACCCATGGGCGCTGTGACACCTGACATCAACGGGCCGGTCCCCGGCGGGCCAAGCCTCGACGCACCGGCCGCGCACGGACTCCGGGGCTCCCGCAGGCCCCGCGGGCCCCGTGCCGTCCGGACCGGGCCGTCGCGCCACCTCGCCCTGGGCCTGGTGTTCGCCGGCGCCTCGGCGGTGGCGTTCAGCCTGTCCGGGGTGTTCGCCAGCGGGCTCCTCGACACGGGCTGGAGCCCCGGCGCGATGGTCCTGGTCCGCGTGGCGATCGCCACGCTGGTGGTGCTGCCGCTCGGCATCGTGTCGCTGCGTGGCGACTGGGAGCCGGTGCGCCGCAACCTCGGGCTCATCGCGGTCTACGGGGCGGTGTCGGTCGCGGGCTGCCAGTTCGCCTACTTCTCGGCCGTGCAGCACATGCCGGTCGGTCCGGCCCTGCTCATCGAGTACACGGCGCCGGCCGCCGTGGTGCTCTGGTTCTGGCTCCGGCACGGTCAGCGCCCGACGCGGGCGACGATCGGCGGCACGCTGCTCGCCGCCGTCGGCCTCGTGCTCGTGCTGAACCTGGTCTCGGGCGCCCCGGGCGCCACAGCCGTCGACCCCGTCGGCATCGCGTGGGCCCTGGTCGCGATGCTCGGCGTCTCGACGTACTTCGTCATCAACGCGAACGTCGACACCGGCTTGCCGCCGCTCGCCCTGGCGGCCGGCGGCCTGACGACCGCGACCGTGGCGCTGGGCCTGCTCGGCGCGACCGGGCTCATGCCGCTGGAGTACAGCACCGCCTCGCCGGTGTACGCGGGCACGGCGGTGCCGTGGTGGCTGCCGCTGGTCGGCCTCGGCGTGATCACTGCCGCGTTCGCCTACGTCGCCGGCATCGCCGCAGGCCGGCTCCTCGGCCCGCGGCTGTCCTCCTTCGTCGGACTCTTCGAGGTGGTCTCCGCCATCGGCTTCGCCTGGCTGCTGCTCGGCGAGCTGCCACAGCCGGTCCAGCTCGTCGGCGGCGTGCTGATCCTCGCCGGCGTGGTCGCGGTCCAGGCCGGCGAGAAGCGCGTGGACAGCGGGTCCGCGGACGACAAGCCGACCGGGATCGCGCAGACGACTCCCCTGTAGCGCCGGCCCGGCCCAGCCGGCCCGGCCCAGTCCGGCGGTGACGCCGCCCGGCCCGGCGGTCACGCCCAGTCCGGCGGTCACGCCGCCCCGTCCGGTGGCTCGCCGCCGTCGGACCGGACCGCAGGCCTAGCCCGATCGACCAGCTCGGCCGGAAGAGCCGGATCATCCGGTGCGGCAGGGTCGGCAATCGCCCTGCCGTGACGGTCCGTGAACGCCCACCCTCCGATGCCGTCGCGCCAGCGCATCGTGACGCCGGTCGTGTCAACCAGGTCGTGATGGTGGTAGCAGAGCAGCGCGCCGTTGGCCACGGAGGTGTCGCCACCGTCGGCCCAGTGCCGGACGGCGTGGTGGACCTCGCAACGTGACGGCGGCTGGTCGCACGACGGAAAGACACAGTGCCGGTCCCGGGCGATCACCGCTCTGCGCATCTGACCGGTAACCGTCCGGTGCGCCCGCCCGACGTCGAGCACCGCGCCGTCCGAGCCGAACACCACTCGCGTGATGGCACTGTCACAGGCCAGGCGACGGAACAGTCTCCTGGGCACGACGCTGTCGCGCCCGTCCCCGACCAGAGTCGGAGGCACCGAGCCGAAAGCAGCGCCCGCCCGTACGACAGCGAGCTCGTCCGCGGCGCCCGCACGAGCACGAGCGCCAGCACCAGCACCAGCACGAGCGCCCACACCAGCCCGCACGCCGGCGCCCACTCCCGAGGTTGCGCCGCCCGACCGGTCGACCAGTCGTTCCATCTCGTCGACCGACACCAGCACACTGATGTGCGGGCGGACCGCGGCACCCGCACCGGTCCGGCCGTTGTCGAGCGCGGTGCGCGCCAGGTCCGCGAGCGCCTGCGCGCGGCGCTGGGTAGCCGTTCGATCGTCTCCCGGGGTCGGCCTGCCCATCACCGATCCGAGCGCCGCGCTCAGCGCGTGACCGTGCTCGTCGGTGAGGAACCCCCGGAGATGGAAGCCGCCCAGCGTCTTGGCCAGCTCGAGGTGCTCGCGCTCCTTGGCGATCCGGTATCCCCGTTCGTCGGCATCCGGGTCGGACTGGTCGGCGAACCTGTCGACGATGCGCCGGAATCCCTCCGGCGTGTTGAGGTCGACATGGCTCAGGAGCAGCTCCTCCCGCGTCATCAGCACGGCCTTCGGCTTCGATCCGCCCGCATCGCCGCCGCCCGCATCGTCGCCGTCACCAGGCTCAGCACTCCCGACCACCTCGAGCTCGGTCACGCCCGGGTCCACCAGGACCTCCTCCGCGAGCGCCTCCGCGCGCACCTCCGACGTCGGCGCCTTGTCGATCATCGCGCGCAGCTGCTCGGGCCCCACCCGGCCGGCCAGCGCCCCGGCGAGGGTCGCCGGCAGGTGGGCGGCGAGCCGGCGTCCGGCCTTCACGTCCCGGCTGGCGGTACCGAACCGCACTCCCTCCCGCCGGGACAGCCAGGCAGGAAACGTGCGCGAGCCGTCCGTGGCCCACAGGCCGTGCGCCTCGATCCTGGGCAGCCAGGACACCCGTAGGACGTCGAGGCGGTGCACCGTCCTGCGCAGCACCGGCGACAGAACGGTGAGCCGGTCCGCGACAGCACCAGCACCAGCACCAGCACCAGCCAGCTCCTGCGCGTCCAACGCCTCCGGACCTCCTACGTCCACCAGCTCGTCCACTACCCGCTCCAGGTCGGCGACGACGTCCGCCACCTCGCGCGAGGAACCCGCCCCGCCGCCCGCTCTGTGCAGCATCCCGCTCACCATGGCCGTCACCTCCCCTCACCAAAGCACGCCACCGAGGACGCCAAGATCAGCCGAACGAGATCACCGTATAGAACAATCGTCCGCAGTGACGGGCGGAAATCAGATCTGTGCACAACTTTCCAAAAAGGCCCCTTGTGGTCGCACTCCCTCGGTGAAACGACGGCGAGAAGGTCTCTCGCCGAGCCGCACCGAGCCGCACCGAGCACCGCCAGACCCCACCAGCGACCCACCGGCGACCCACCGGCGAACGCCGCCCCCTCACTTCACCCGCACGCAAGAACCGCCTGCAAGAATGGGCAGCACCATGACCGCGCCCTCCTCGACGACGTCGACAACCTCGACCGCCCCCTCCGCCACCGACCGGCCCGCCTCGTCGCAGGGCGCCCCGAAGCCCGCAGGGACCCTGATCCCGTACCTGCCCGCGCCCACGGGCAAGGACCCCGACCCGGACGTCCTGTTCGAGAGCTTCGGCGAGTGGGCCGCGGCGGGCGGGCGAGCGCTCTACCCGCACCAGGAGGAGGCCCTCCTGGAGGTCATGACGGGGTCCCACGTGGTCCTCGCGACGCCCACGGGCTCGGGCAAGTCGATGGTCGCCATGGGCGCGCAGTTCGCCGCCCTGGCAGCCCACCGCTCCGGGCGCGGCGGCCGCACGTACTACACGGCTCCGCTCAAGGCGCTGGTCAGCGAGAAGTTCTTCGACCTGGTCGCCGCCTTCGGCTCGAAGAACGTCGGCATGATGACGGGCGACTCCGCCGTCAACCCGGACGCCCCGATCATCTGCTGCACCGCCGAGATCCTCGCGAACCTCGCGCTGCGCCGGGGCGACGCCGCGGACGAGACCAACACCGCCGCGGACGACGACGCCATCGCGCAGGTCGTCATGGACGAGTTCCACTACTACGGCGACCCGCAGCGCGGCTGGGCCTGGCAGGTGCCGCTGCTGGAGCTCACGAACACCCAGTTCATCCTGATGAGCGCCACGCTCGGCGACACCACCCGCCTGCGCGAGGACCTCGAGGAGCGCACCGGCCGGCCCGTCGCCGAGGTCGCGGGCGCCGAGCGCCCCGTGCCGCTGACCTTCTCCTACGTGGTGGAGCCGCTCACCGAGGTGATCCAGGAGCTGGTGACCACGCACCGCGCCCCGGTGTACGTCGTGCACTTCACGCAGAAGGACGCCGTCGACCGGGCGCAGTCCCTGCTGTCTATGAACGTCTCCAGCAAGTCGGAGAAGGAAGCGATCATCGCGGAGATGGGCGCCTTCCGGTTCGGCACCGGGTTCGGCAAGATCCTCAGCAAGTTCCTGCGGCACGGCGTGGGCGTGCACCACGCGGGCATGCTGCCCAAGTACCGCCGCCTCGTGGAGCGCCTGACGCAGAAGGGCCTGCTCAAGGTCGTGTGCGGCACCGACACCCTCGGCGTCGGCATCAACGTGCCGATCCGCACCGTGCTCCTGACCAGCCTCGTCAAGTTCGACGGCGAGCGCATGCGCCACCTCAGCGCGCGCGAGTTCCACCAGATCGCGGGCCGCGCGGGCCGCGCCGGGTACGACACCGTGGGCGAGGTGCTCGTCATGGCGCCCGAGCACGTCATCGAGAACCGGAAGATCCTGGCCAAGGCCGGCGACGACCCGAAGAAGCTCAAGAAGATCGTGCGCAAGAAAGCGCCGTCGGGTAGCGTGAACTGGACCGACGCCACCTTCGAGCGCCTGCGCGACGCCGATCCCGAGCCCCTGGTCTCCCAGTTCCGCGTGAACCACGCGATGGTGCTCAACGTGCTGGCGCGCGGTTCCAGCCACGGCTCCAGCCACAGCCACGGCCACGGCCACACCGGACCCGGTCAGACCGGCGCGACCGACCCGGTGGACGCCATGCGCCACCTCCTGACCGCCAACCACGACTCCGAGACGCAGCAGGCCGAGCACGTGCGGCAGGCGTTCCGCATCTACCGCTCGCTGCGGCTCGCGGGCGTCGTGGAGAAGGTCCGGGTGCCGGACGGCGACGGCGGCCTGCGGCCGTCCGCCCGTCTCATGGTGGACCTCCCCCGCGACTTCGCGCTCAACCAGCCGCTGTCCCCGTTCGCACTGGCGGCCATGGACCTGCTCGACGTCGAGAGTCCGACGCACGCCCTCGACGTCGTCTCCGTCATCGAGGCCACCCTCGACGACCCCCGCCAGGTGCTCATGGGGCAGCAGAACCGGGCGCGCGGCGAGGCCGTCGCCGCCATGAAGGCCGAGGGGCTGGAGTACGAGGAGCGCATGGAGCTGCTGGAGGAGGTCACGTGGCCCAAGCCGCTGGCCGACCTCCTGGAGCCCGCCTTCCAGACCTACCGCCGCACCAACCCGTGGGTCGCGGACGCCGAGCTGTCGCCCAAGTCCGTGGTGCGCGACATGGTCGAGAAGGCCATGACGTTCGCCGAGATCGTCAGCGTGTACGGGCTGGAGCGCACCGAGGGCGTGGTCCTGCGCTACCTCGCCGACGCCTTCCGGGCCGTGCGCCAGGTGGTTCCCGACGAGCACCGCACCGAGGAGGTGCAGGAGATCATCGAGTGGCTCGGCGAGCTCGTGCGCGGCGTGGACTCCTCGTTGCTCGACGAGTGGGAGCGCTTGGCCAACCCCGTGGACGACGATGCCGACCTCGTGACGGACGGCGAGCTCGCCGACGCCGGGGCCGAGGCGCCCGTGCGCCCCGTCACCGGCAACCCGCGCGCGTTCCGACGGCTGGTCCGCAACGCGATGTTCCGCCGCGTCGAGCTCGTCGCGCGCGAGGCGTACTCCGCGCTGGCCGCGCTGGACCAGGGCTGGGACGCCGACGCGTGGGGCGATGCCCTGGACCCGCTGTTCGAGGAGCAGGGCGACGACGCCGTCGGCATCGGCCCGGAGGCCCGCTCGGCCGCGCTCCTGACCATCCTGGAGCCGGGCGCGGAACTGCCGACCAGCAGCATCAGCAGCACCGGCACCGGCACCGGAGGGGCGGACGGCGAGACCGGCCGCGTCGAGCCCGGCACCTGGTGGGTGCGGCAGGTGCTCGACGACGCCGACCGCAACCGCGACTGGGCCATCACCGCGCTGATCGACCTGGCGGCGAGCGACGAGGCCGGCGAGGTCGTGCTGACGGTGGTCGCCGTCGGGCAGGTCTAGGCCACCGCCCGAACGCCGCCCCGCCCGTCGCCCGGCAGACCCGCCCGTCGCCCCGCAACCCCGGGCGGCGGGCGGCGCGCTGTCGCGGGAAGATTTCCCGGGTGATTTGCCGACTGTTTACCCCAGTGCGACCGTCGCATAAACTCCGCTATTGAAGATCCGGTCAGCAGTGCCGCACCGGCACTGCCTGGACACAGGAGTGCCAATGACGACGCACCTGCCCTCTCCCGACCGCTCCAGCCACCGCTCCAGCCACCGACACCGACACCCGCGCGCCCGGCGAACGCTCGCCCTGCTCGTCTCGACCTGCCTCGCCGCCGCCACGGCGGTCGGGGCGGCCGCGCCCGCGACCGCCGCTCCCCTGCCGGCCGCTGCACTGCCAGCGGCTTCCCTGCCCGCCGCTCCCCTGTCAGCCGACGGCCCCGGCGTCGGCACCCCGTGGGTCGTGACCCTCGGGGACTCCTACATCTCCGGCGAGGCCGGCCGCTGGGCGGGCGCCTCCAACAGCGACTCCGACCGCGCCGACGCCCTCGGGCCGACCGCCTACTTCGACAACGCCGGCGGCACGGGCGAGACCATCGCACGGTGCCACCGCGCCTCCTCCGCCGAGGCCTACATCGGCGGCGGCGTGAACGGCCTCAACCTCGCCTGCAGCGGGGCCACGACGGCCACCTCGACCGGCACGAACTTCAAGCCGGGCATCGACTTCTACGAGGGCTCGGCCGGCAAGGGCCAGGCCCGCATGCTCCAGGAGGCGGCCGCCACCCGGAACGTCCGCATGGTCGTCGTCTCGATCGGCGGGAACGACTTCCAGTTCGCGAGCGTCGTCCAGAGCTGCGTGGTCAACTTCCTCACCTCGCCGACCTGGTGGAAGAACTACTGCCACGACGACAGCTCGGTCACGGCCAACTTCACCGCCGCGAACGTCGCCACGATCCGGGCCCGGGTGGCGGGCGCGCTCCGCAACGTCGCGACCGCGATGAGCAACGCCGGGTACAGCACCGGCCAGTGGACCCTGGTGGTCCAGACCTACCCGTCGCCCGTGCCGAACGGCTCCGGGATCCGCTACTCGGAGTCCGGCTACACCCGCCAGTCCACGGGCGGCTGCGGCCTGTGGAACCGGGACGCCGACTGGGCCAACTCCACGGCCCTGCCCACCATCAACGGCGCGCTGCTGGGCGCCGCCTCCGACGTCGGGCTGCCGAACGTCCGCACCCTCGACATGACGCACGCGTTCGACGGCAAGCGGCTGTGCGAGACCGGCGTCGGGCTCTACGAGGAGGTGGGCCTGCCGAGCTGGCAGTCACCCGGCGCGGTCGACCGGACCGAGTGGGTCAACCAGATCCGGACGGTCAGCACGATCGGCGACTCGCCCTACTACGTCCAGGAGTCGCTGCACCCCAGCTACTGGGGGCAGCTCGCGATGCGCAACTGCCTGCGCCAGGTCTGGAACGCCGGCAACCCGCGCAGCGGAAGCTGCACCGTCGGCAACCTCGGCACGGCGAGGCTGAGCCCGACGGGCGAGCCGCTCATGTCGCTCCACTGACCCCGCCCCACGACGTGTCAGACGTACCGGTCACCCCAGTGGACGGTCCATCTTCCAAGTCCCAAAGGGGTGAAGAAAAGTCCCGGAACCCCCTGCCAAAGGGTTCGAAACCGCCGACGTAGGCGAGCGTCACGAGCACCTTGCGCGTGGCGCTCGCCGAGATCCGCCCCACGAGCAGCTCCCCCAGCCCGACGGAGGCCAGGAGCGCGACGCCGATCGTCACCCACTCCCAGACCGCGAAGGCGGGGAACGTGGCGTCGGCGAAGAGGAGCTTCGCCGTCATCGCGGCGACCGCGTTGGTGAGGAAGATCGGCTGCGCGGTGGCCGCGAAGTCGCGCGGGTCCCAGCGGTCGAGCACGGAGTAGACGGCGATGGGCGGGCCGCCGATCCCGGCGGCGACGCTGCCGAACCCCGCCGCCGCGCCCGTCACCAGGAGCGGCAACCGCGCCTCCGGCGCGAAGGGCCGCTCAGCGCCGCGCAGGCGGGAGGTCACCAGCGCGAGCGTCATGGCGACCACGACGACGGCGCCCACGCCGATCTCCAGGGCGGACGCGCTCGCGTCCCGGATGACCAGGGCCGCCGGCACGCTCATCGCGACCGAGGCGCTCACCAGCCAGCCGTAGCGCCGCCAGTTCACGCGGCGGATGGTGCGCCCGAGCACGAGCAGGGCCATCACCGCGCCGACGAGGTTGACGAACAGGACGCCCTCGATCGGCCCGATGAGCAGCACGATGAACGGTCCGGCGACGAGTCCGAAGCCCATTCCCGCCACGCGTTGCAGGGAGCCCCCGACGAGGATGGCGAGGACGAGGAGGGCGAGCACGCCCCCTACGCTAGCCACGTAGTTTCCGACCGGACTCCAGGGGAATGAGTTCGCCGCAGGGGCCGACGACGGCGTCCGTACCGCAAAACCGTTGCGCCGGCGCACGGCTCGCACGGCACAATCGCGTCGTGGCCAAGAACTCGAAGTCCGCCCGCGCCAGCCACGGGACGCCCGCCGTCGTGACCCTCGAGAAGTCCGGCGTGCCGCACACGCTGCACCCCTACGAGCACGACCCGTCGAGCGAGCTCAGCTACGGCATGGAGGCCGCGGAGGCGATCGGCGTCGACGCGCCGCAGGTGTTCAAGACGCTGCTGGCCGACGTCGACGGGAAGCTCGTGGTGGGCATCGTGCCCGTGGACCGCAAGCTGGACCTCAAGGCGCTGGCCCGCGCGGCCGGGGGCAAGAAGGCCGCGATGGCCGAGCCCGCGGCGGCCGAGCGGGCCACCGGGTACGTGGTGGGCGGCATCTCGCCGCTGGGGCAGAAGACCCGGCACACCACGGTGCTGGACGAGTCAGCCGAGGCGTTCGACGTCGTCTACGTGTCCGGCGGCCGGCGCGGGCTCGACGTCGGCCTCGCGCCGGCCGACCTGCTGACGCTCACGAACGGGACGACGGCCCCGATCTCCCGCGACTGAGCCGATAAGCAGAGCGTGGTGCTCAGGCCGCCGCGGCCTGCTTGCGGTACGTCGGCAGCAGCGCGTCGCTCGGCACGATCTGCTTGCCGAGCGGCATGAGCGAGACCGGGATGAGCTTGAGGTTGGCCCAGGCCATCGGGATGCCGATGATCGAGATCACCAGCGGGATCGCGGTGATGATGTGCCCCAGCGCGAGCCACCAGCCGGCGACGATCACCCAGATGACGTTGCCGATCAGGGAGAAGATGCCGGAGCGGGGGCTCTCGATGACCTCGCGCCCGAACGGCCACAGGGCGTATCCCGCGATGCGGAAGGACGCGACGCCGAACGGGATGGTGACGATGAGCAGGCAGCAGATGATCCCCGCGAGCATGTACCCGAGCCACAGCCCGAACCCCGCGAAGATGACCCAGATGATGTTCAGCAGCGTTCTCATGGGACCCATCCTTCCGTAGAGCAGCAGGTCACGGAACCAGGCACCTCCCTGATCCGACCCTGAGCGTCCCGGCACGATCCGGGACTCCGCCGGGCCCGCACGCAGGCTCCCGTCCAGTCTGCCGACGTCCGCCTGCCCCGGCACCCCGAAATAGACTCGGCCCGTGCCCGACCAGCCCCAGCCCGCCACCCAGCCCCCGGCAGCGCAGCCCTCGGCAGCCGAGCCCTCGGCAACCCAGCCCCCGGCAGCGCAGCCCCCGGCGACGCCGCATGCGCCCACCCCCGGCACGGTCGCCGACCGGCTCGCGACCGTCCGGGGCCGGATCGCCGCGGCCGCCGACGCCGCCGGGCGCGGCCCGGACGAGGTGCGGCTGCTGGTCGCGACCAAGACGCAGACGGCGGACGCCGTGCTGGAGGCGCTGGCCGCGGGCGTCGACCTGATCGGCGAGAACCGGGTGCAGGAGCTCGTCGCGAAGGCGCCCGCCGTGGCCGGCCGGCTGACGGACGGAACGCTCCAGGTGCACATGATCGGCCACCTGCAGCGCAACAAGATCAACCAGGTGCTGGCCACCGCCACGGGCCTGGAGACGCTCGACTCGCTCGACCTGGCGCGCGCGATCTCGGACCGCTGCGTGCGCGACGGCCGCACCGGCGACACCGCCCTGGACGTGATGGTGCAGGTCAACGTGACCGGTGAGGACAGCAAGTCCGGCGTCGGGCCGGACGACGCCGGAGCGCTCGCCACCGCCGTCGCCGCCCTGCCGGGCCTGCGCCTGACCGGGTTCATGACCATCGGCGCGCGCCTGGAGGGGTCGTCGGAGCAGACGGTCCGCGCGGGGTTCGCCCGGCTGCGCGCGATCCGCGACGAGGTGCTCGCGTCGGGGGCGCCGGGGACGGGTTCCGCGACGGAGCTGTCGATGGGCATGACCGGCGACCTGGAGCTCGCGATCGCGGAGGGCGCGACGATCGTGCGGGTGGGTACGGCAGTCTTCGGCCCGCGCCCGGCCCCGTGACAGAGGTCGCCGTCGTGACCGCTACCACTCTTTGACCCAGGTCACAGACGCGCGACCACCCCGGCGGCTAACGTTTTCGGGTTCCCCCCGACCCCGCCGACTCCTTGGAGTGATAGAGCCATGTCCACCGTCACCGTGCTGCGGCCCGCCACCGACGCCGACATCTCTCACCTGGTGAGTCTGAACAACGCCTCGATCCCCGCCGTCCCGGACACCCCGGCCGACGACATGACCGAGCTGCTCGACGCGTCGTCGCTCGCCCTGGTCGCCGTCGACCCGCAGGCGCCCGCGGAGCCGCTCGGCTTCGTCGTGGCGCTCGAGGGCGGCGAGGACTGGGCGGGCGAGAACTACGCCTGGTTCGAGGAGCGCGGCCTGGACCACCTGTACGTCGACCGCATCGTGGTGGGCGAGGGCGCCCGCGGCCGCGGGATCGGCCAGCTCTTCTACGACGCGGTGTTCGACGCCGCCCGGACCGCCGGCCACGACGTCGTCACCTGCGAGGTCAACCTGAACCCGCCGAACCCCGGGTCGATGCGCTTCCACGGCCGCCTCGGGTTCTCCGAGCGGGGGCAGCAGCTCACCAAGGGCGGCGACGTGCTGGTCGCCAAGCTCGCGGCCGACGTCCGCTCCGCGGGTCCGCGCCAGGCCGTCGCGGCCTGACGCACCAGAAGCGGCGAGGTCGGTAG
>NZ_JBHWLR010000018.1:87434-106487 GCF_042731755.1 Promicromonospora sp. NPDC059942 | reverse complement strand
GAGATACCGCGCCCGGATGTATCCCTTCCCGAAGTGGAGGGCCCCCTGGGGCCCGTGAACGCATCCGGGCGCGGTATCTCGGACCCCGCGGCCGCCCCAGCCACAGCACCGGAACCAGCAGAACCGCAGAAGACCCTGGAAGAGCTCCTCGCGGAGCTCGACCAGCTCATCGGCCTGGGCCGCGTCAAGGACGAGATCCACCGGCAGACCGAGCTGTTGCGCATCGAGCGCCTCCGCGCCGAGGCCGGTCTCACGTCCCCGACGCTCACCCGGCACCTCGTGTTCACCGGCAACCCCGGCACGGGCAAGACGACGGTGGGCCGGCTCGTCGCCGGGATCTACCGCGCGCTGGGCCTGCTGGACAAGGGCCACCTCGTGGAGGTGGACCGGTCCGAGCTGGTGGCGGGCTACCTGGGCCAGACCGCGGAGAAGACGACAGCGGTGGTGCAGCGCGCCCTGGGCGGCGTGCTGTTCATCGACGAGGCGTACGCGCTGGCCGAGGACCAGTACGGCCGCGAGGCGGTGGACACCCTGGTCAAGGACATGGAGGACCACCGCGACGACCTCGTGGTGATCGTGGCGGGCTACCCGGGCCCGATGGCCCGGTTCGTCGCCACGAACCCGGGCCTGGAGAGCCGGTTCTCGCGGACCATCACGTTCGAGGACTACTCCGCGGCCGAGCTGCGGCAGATCTTCGCGGCCATGGCGCAGGCCGCCGACTTCGAGCCGGAGCCCGGCACCCTCGACCGCTTCGACCGCCTCGTGGGGGACCAGGTGCGCGGCGAGGGCTTCGGCAACGGCCGCTGGGCACGCAACGTGCTCGACTCCGCGATCGCCCGGCACGCCTGGCGTCTGCGGGACGTTGAACGACCGACGGTGGACCAGCTGCGCACGCTGGTCCCGGAAGACCTGGAGGACGTCGTGGACATCGGGACAGACAGCGAGGCCACCCTGTGACGGCACCCCTGACCACCGCGGGCCCGCCCCGGACCGAGCCGGGCCAGGCGCCGGGCGACCCGGGCGAGGGCCCGGCGCGGACCTCCGTCCGGGACCGCCTCACCGCGGAGCTCGCGACCACCCCGGGCCGGCTGGCCCTGGCCACCGCCGTGGCCGTGGTGGCGTGCCTGCTGCTCGCGGCCACCGGGTTCCTGGCGGGCAGCAGCCAGTCGGCGGCGCTGCGGGACGCGCAGCGCGACGCCGCGCAGCTCGTCGGCACGCAGGAGCTGCGCAACGACCTGGTGTCGGCGGACGCGACGGCGACCAACGCGTTCCTCGTCGGCGGGCTGGAGCCCACGGAGGCCCGCGCGGCCTATGAGGCGAGCGTGTCGCAGGCCGCGGAGGCCGTGCCGGCGCTGGCCGCGACGGCGCAGGGGGCGGACGAGACCGCGGACCTGGCCACGGTGTCGGACTCGGTGCAGCGGTACGCGGGCCTGGTCGAGTCGGCCCGGGCGAACAACCGGCAGGGCTTCCCGGTCGGCGCGGCCTACCTGGACCAGGCGTCCTCCGCGCTGCGCGACGAGGTGCTGCCCACGCTCGACGACGTCGCGGTCTCGACGTCGTCGCGCGTGGACGACGACCTGACGTCCGTCTCCCTGAGCCAGGCGCTGCTGCTGTTCGTGCTGCTGGGCCTGGTGGCGCTGGCCGCCGTCCAGCTCTGGCTGGCGCGCCGCACCCATCGCCGGCTGAACCTGGGCCTGGCGGCCGCGAGCGCCGCCCTCCTGGTGGGCGGCATCGTGGCGACGGCCGCGGTGCTGGGCGGCAACGGCGTGGCCCGGTCGGTGGCGAGCGGCCCGTACGCGGCCACGGTCGCCACGTCGCAGGCCCTGTCGCTCGCGACGGACGCCAAGTCGATGGAGTCGTTCACGCTGATCAAGCGCGGTTCCGGCGCCGAGTTCGAGGAGTCCTACCAGACGTCGGTCGCCCAGGCCCGGGACCTGCTGACGGAGGCGCAGGACGCCTCGGACAGCGGCTCCGACCCGCTGGCCCTGCTGAACGCCTGGGACGAGAAGCACGCCGAGATCCGCGCGCTGGACGACGGCGGCAAGTGGGACGAGGCGGTCGACGCCGCGACGTCCACGGCCGACGACTCGGCGGGCGCCGCCTTCACCGCGTTCTCCGACCAGGCCCACGCCGACGTCGAGACCACGAGCACCGCCGCGGTGGACCGGCTCGGCTCCGCGGCGACCACCGCCCAGATCGCGGCCTGGGTCGCCCTCGTGCTCGGTGTCGCCGGCGCCGTCGCCGCGGCCGCCGGGATGAACGTCCGCCTGAAGGAGTACCGATGAGCACGCGCGCAGCCCGCAGACCGATCGTCACCGCCCTGGTGGCGCTGGCCCTGGTGGGCACGACGGCGGCGTGCGCGCCCCAGCCCACGACCCAGCTCCTGACGGGCGCGGCCGGGGCGGGCTCCTCCGCGCAGGAGTCCGTGCAGGGCTCCGCCCAGGACACGGCGCCGAAGGCAGCGGCGGGCGGGACGACGTCGGGCACGGCCACGGCCGCCGAGGACTGCAGCGACGGCCTGCCGCCCGTCGCGTCGATCGACCCGGGCGGCAGCCCGGAGGTGACGTCCGGCTCCACGATGGCCGAGATCCGCGATCGCGGCGTGCTCCGGGTGGGCGTCTCGGCGGACACCCTGCTCATGGGCTCGCGCAACCCGTTCACGGGCGACATCGAGGGCTTCGACATCGACGTGGCCCACCAGGTCGCCGACGCGATCCTGGGCGACCCGGACAAGATCCAGTACCGGGTCATCACGTCGGGCGACCGGGAGACCGTCCTGGAGGACGGCGACGTCGACATCGTGACGCGCGCGTTCACGATCAACTGCGACCGGTGGGAGAACATCGCGTTCTCGGCGGAGTACTACCACGCGGGGCAGAAGCTGCTGGTGCCGTCGACGTCGAAGGTGAAGAGCATCGACGACCTGGACGGGCAGCGCGTGTGCGCGCCCGAGGGCACCACGACCCTGGAGCGCCTGCAGCAGTGGGAGGGCGTCGAGGCGGTGCCCGCCGCCACACACACCACGTGCCTGGTCCTGTTCCAGCAGGGCGCGGTGGACGCCATCACCGGCGACGACACCGTCCTGGCGGGCTTCGCCGCCCAGGACCCGTACGCCAAGGTCGTGGGCGACGCCGTGAGCGACGAGCCGTACGGCGTGGGCATCCCCGCGGGCGACGCGGACATGGTGCGGTTCGTCAACGGCGTGCTGGAGGACATGGTCGCGGACGGGCAGTGGGAGGAGTCCTACGACCGCTGGCTGGGCGACGCGCTCGGCGCGGCCCCGGCCGCTCCCGAGCCCGTGTACGGACGGACGCCGTGAGCCGGACGCAGCGCGCGCCCGCGCCGCCGGGCGCCCTGGGGGTCGCGGCCGAGCCGGCCGCGCTCCTGGCCTACCTCTCCGACCTGCAGGTGTGGCTCGACGTGCGCCGCGCCGACCTGGACCGCCTCGACGCCGCGGCCCGGCAGTCCGGCGCGGACGCCGTCACGGCCGACGTGGTGCTCGCCCTGACCCTGTGGCAGGCCGTACGCACGCGCACGGACGAGCTGGTCGAGGTGTGGGACTCGGGCCGGGCGGACGCCGTCGCGCGCGAACGGATGTCGCAGCTCGTCTGGGGCCGCCTCGGCGGCGACCCCGCCACGTCGCTCCTCTCCCTGGTCGACGCCGCGCGCCTGTGCGACGCCCAGGCCGACCAGCTCGCCTCCCGGCTCTCGTTCGACCCGCACGCGGCCGACGTCACCGCCCGGTTCCGGGCGCTGGCGGCCGGGATCGTCCGGGCGGAGGACGCCGCGCGGGCCACGGCCGCGACCCAGGACGACGACGCCGTCGCCCGCCTGCGCGACCGGCACGCCCGGCTCAAGGCCGACGCCGCCCGCGGCGCCGACGTCACGGGCCCCCTCGGCGCGCTGGAGGACGAGGTCGCGCGCACCGAGCGGGACCTGATCGTGCACGCCGCCCGGAGCCGGTCGCTCGCCAAGGACCGGCAGCGCGCCGTCGAGCTGCGCGCCGCGCTGGCCGACCGGGCGCCCCGGCTCGCGAAGGTCGCCGAGCGCTGCCGCCGGGAGATCACCGACCCGCCGCGGCTCGCGATCCCGGACGTGCACCGCCTCGGCGAGGTCCCGGACGAGCAGGACCGGCTCACCACCTACGTCCAGCGGCTCGGCGCCGTCGAACGCGCCATGGAACAGGTCGAGGACGCCTACACCGCACCGCTGCGGGAGCGCGCCGAGCTGCGCTACCGCGTGAAGAACCTGATGACGAAGGCCCAGGGCAACGGGCGGGCGTCGTCCTACACCGTGAAGGCGGGCGAGGACGAGGTGCGCGAGACGCTCGACGCGACCCCCTGCGACCTGGCCCTGGCCCGGCACTTCACCGAGCAGCTCGAGACGCTCGTGCGCGATCTCCCGGAGGGACACCGATGACTGAACAGGCCTGCGCCGAGCCGGGCTGCACCGGCACCATCGAGGACGGCTACTGCAACGTGTGCGGTACACCGGCCGGCGGCAACCCGGACGGCGACGCGCTCGCCGCCGTCGCGGCGTCCTGGGCCGACGACGACCTCGACGCGGCGACCGTCCGCGCCTCGGGGTCCGCGCCGAGCGGCATGGCCGCGCCCGGCGGCATGGCCGAGCCGTCGACCGGGCGCACCAGCTCGTCCCGCCTCGCCTCCACCGCCCTGGGCTCGGCCCGCGTGACGGGCGGCACCCGGCAGACCCGCCGGGTCGGCACCGGGTCCACGCGACTGCGCGGGCACCGGCTCGGGGCCGGCCTGACCACCGTGCCGCACACGCCCGTGGCCGACCCGCTGCAGGCCGTCATGGCGACGCCCGAGCTCGCCGAGTCCAAGCGGTACTGCCCCACGTGCGGGCAGCCGGTCGGCCGCGCCCGGGACGGCGTGCCCGGCCGCATCGCCGGGTTCTGCGGCCACTGCGGCGCGCGGTACGACTTCGCCCCCGCCCTGAAGGCCGGCGACCTCGTGGCCCGGCAGTACGAGGTGGTGGGCTGCCTCGCGCACGGCGGGCTCGGCTGGATCTACCTGGCCCGGGACCGCAACGTCAGCGGCCGCTGGGTGGTGCTCAAGGGCCTGCTCAACGCGGGCGACACCGAGGCGTACGAGGCCGCGGTCGCCGAGCGCCAGTTCCTGGCCGAGGTCGAGCACCCGCTGATCGTCGAGATCTTCAACTTCGTGCTCCACGAGGGCCTCGGCTACACCGTCATGGAGTTCGTGGGCGGCCGGTCGCTCAAGGACGTGCTCAAGGACCGCCGCGAGCAGGACGGCGGGCAGCCCCGCCCGCTGCCCGTGGACCAGGCCATCGCCTACATCCTCGAGGTGCTGCCCGCGTTCAGCTACCTGCACGACCACGACCTGCTGTACTGCGACTTCAAGCCGGACAACATCATCGCCCAGGGCGACGGCGTCAAGCTGATCGACATGGGCGGCGTGCGCCGCACCGACGACCTGACGTCGGCCATCTACGGCACCGTCGGCTACCAGGCGCCCGAGGTGCCGGAGGTCGGGCCGTCCGTGGCGTCCGACATCTTCACGCTCGGCCGCACCCTGGCGTCCCTCGTGCTGGACTTCCGCGGCAACACCACCGTCTACCAGGCGTCGTTCCCGCCCGTGGCCGACACCCCCGTCTTCCAGAAGTACGACTCGTTCTACCGCTGGCTCGCCAAGGCGTGCGCTCCCGACCCCGCCGACCGGTTCGGCACCGTGGACGAGGCCCGGGTCCAGCTCCTGGGCGTGCTGCGCGAGGTGGTCGCCACCGACAAGGGGCCCGGGTACACCGCGACGACGTCGGCCGAGTCCCTGCTGTTCGGCGTGCCGCCGCTCGACGGCGCCGACGGCGCCCTCGACTGGAACGAGCTGCCGCTCCTGAAGGTCGACTCCGCCGACCCGATGGCGTCCTGGCTGGCCGGCGTCAACGTCGCCGACCCCGTCGAGCGCATCAAGGCGCTGGCCGACCCCGACGAGCACACCGTGGAGGTGCGCCTCGCCGTCGCCCGCGCCGCGATCGAGGCGCACGACGACGCGCTGCTGCGCACCACCGTGGCGCAGATCCTGGAGGACGACGCGTGGGAGTGGCGCGCCGCCTGGATGGAGGGCCTCGGGCACCTTGCGTCCGGCAACGCCGCCGCGGCCCGCGCGTCGTTCAACGCCGTCTACGGGCAGGTGCCCGGCGAGCCGGCGCCCAAGCTCGCGCTCGCCACCTCGTGCGAGCTCTCGGGCGAGCCCGGGGTCGCCGAGCAGCTCTACGGCACGATCGCCCGGGCCGACGCCAACTACACCGGCGCCGCCGCGTTCGGCCTCGCCCGTGTGCGGAACGGCGGCGGCGACCTCGACGGCGCCCTGGGGGCCCTCGAGCTGGTGGGCCCCACGCGCGGGTCCTTCTCCGACGCCCGCCTCCAGCGGGCCCGGCTCCTCGTCTCCGCGCACCGCACGCTGCTCGACCTGGCCGACGCCGTCGCCGGCCTCGACGCCGCCCACATCCCCGACCGGCCCAAGGCCCAGGTCACCGTCGAGGCCCTCGACGAGGCGCTCGACATCGTGCTGCGCGACGGGCCCGTCCCGACCGTGCGCGTCGCCGGCGTCAGCGCCGAGGAGCACGAGCTGCGCGACCGCCTGGAGCTCGCCCTGCGCAACCTCGCCCACCTCACCGACGAGCGCTCGGAGCGCGTCGCGCTCGTGGACCGGGCAAACTCCGTACGGCAGTGGACGTGGCGATGATGGGGGCAGGAGCCCTGACGAACGCAAGGAGATCGACCGACACATGAGCGCCGACGACAGTGTCCTCGTCCGTTGCCCGAGCTGCGGGGAGAGCGCGGCGCCCCGCGCCAGGTTCTGCGAGAACTGCGGCACCTCGCTGGGCGCCGTCGCCGACGACCCGTCCCTGCCGTCCGAGGTGACCCTCGACGTGGCCCCCACCGTGCTGGACCTCGACCCGGCGACGGGCGAGGCCGGGCGGCGCAAGTGCGCCGCCTGCGGCGGCCAGATCGCCGACGACGGCTACTGCGCCGACTGCGGCGCCCCCGGCCAGTCCGAGCGCGACCACTTCGAGGAGCGCCCGGCCGCCTGGGTGGCCGGCGTCTGCGACCGGGGCATCCGGCACGCCCGCAACGAGGACGCGATGGCGCTGGCGGCGAGCAGCACCTTCGCCGCGCTCGTGGTGTGCGACGGCGTCTCCAGCGCCCCGGACTCCGACGTCGCCTCGCTCGCCGCGAGCCGCGCCGCCCGGGACGTGCTCGTGGCCTACGGGCCCGAGGGGTCCAGCTCGGTCGCGGGCGCCACCAGCCGGCGCATCGCCGGCTGGACCGACGCCATGGTCGCGGCGTCGCGCGCCGCCGGCCAGGCGGTGCGGGGCGCGGCGGAGCAGCTCGCCGCGACGAAGGGGACGAACGTGGCGGACGACCCGCCGTCGTGCACCTTCGTGGCCGCCGTCGTGGACCACGACCTGATCGTCGCCGGGTGGCTGGGCGACTCGCGCGTGTACTGGCTGCCGGACGCCGGGCCGGCCGAGCAGCTCAGCGTCGACGACTCGTGGGCGCAGGAGATGATCGCGGCGGGCGTGCCGCGCGCCCAGGCGGAGACGTCGCCCCAGGCGCACGCCATCACGCGCTGGCTCGGCCCCGACGCCCCCGACACCGACGCGCGGTGCGCCGCGACCGTCCCGTCCGGGCCCGGCTGGCTGCTGGTCTGCTCGGACGGCCTGTGGAACTACTGCTCCGACGCGCACCAGATGGGCGAGCTCGTGCGCAGGTTCGCCGGCTGCGGCGAGCCCCACGCCGCGGCGGCGGCGCTGGTCCGCTGGGCCAACGCCCAGGGCGGGCGGGACAACATCACCGCCGCGCTCGCCCGGATCGACCCGACTGTCACCGAGCAGCGTTAGCCTGCCGTAACCGAGAGGAGCCACCGTGGCCGAGTTCTCCGCCGAGGTCTTCCAGAACGAGTTCCTGTCCGACGGCGGCACCGACGTGCACGCCATCGTGTCCGTGACCTGCACCGGCGCCGGTACGGCCGGGGCCGTCGGCGTCGCCCCGGGCGCGAGCGCCACCGCGGACGCCGGCGGCACGGGGCAGGTCGCCGAGATCGTCGCCGTCGACACGTCCGGGTCCATGCAGGGCCGCAACATGGAGGCCGCCAAGCACGCCGCCGCCGTCGCCGTGGACCAGATCCCGGACGGCACGCTGTTCGCGATCATCGGCGGGTCGCACGTGGCCACCCGGATCTTCCCCTACCCCAACGCCCGCGTGCCGATGGTGGCCATGGAGCCCGGCGCCCGCGCCGAGGCCAAGCGCGCCATCTCCACGATGTCGGCCAGCGGCGGCACGGCCATCTCGACGTGGCTGCGGCTCGCGGACGACCTGTTCGCCACGGTCCCGGCGGCGCAGAAGCACCTGATCCTGCTGACCGACGGCAAGAACGAGTCCGAGCCGTCGATGCACCTGGACAGGATGATCGAGGACGTCACGGGCCACTTCCAGTGCGACGCCCGCGGCGTGGGCGACCGCTGGGTGGTCGGGGAGCTGCGCAAGATCTCGACGGCGCTGCTCGGCACCGTCGACCTCATCGCGCGGCCGGAGGACATCGCCGAGGACTTCGCGGCCCTGGTGCGCAAGTCCATGGCGCGCGGCGTGGCCTCGGTGGACCTGCGGGTGTGGGCGCCGCAGGGGTCGCAGGTCCTGTTCGTCAAGCAGGTGGCCCCCGAGGTGGACGACCTGACGAGCCGTCGTACCGAGGTGAACCCGCTGACCAGCGGGTTCCCGACCGGCGCGTGGGCCGACGAGACCCGCGACTACCACGTGGCCGTGCGCGTGGCGGCCAAGCCCGTGGGCTCGGAGCAGCTAGCGGCGCGGGTCCAGGTCGCGGTGGGCGGCGAGGTGCAGGCGTCGGGCCTGGTCAAGGCCAAGTGGTCGGACGACTCCACGCTCACCGCCCGGATCAGCCCCGAGGTGGCGCACTACACGGGCCAGGCCGAGCTCGCCTCGGCCATCCAGGAGGGCCTGGCGGCCAAGGCCGCCGGCGACGAGGCGACGGCGACCGTGAAGCTCGGCCGGGCTGTGCAGCTCGCCGCCGAGACCGGCAACGACGAGGCCACGTCGCGCCTGCGCAAGATCGTCGAGGTCGAGAACGAGGAGGAGGGCACCGTGCGGCTCAAGCGCAACACCGCCAAGCTGGACGAGATGGCACTCGACACCGCCTCCACCAAGACGACCCGGGTCCGGCGCGCATGACCGTCGTCTGTCCGGAGGGACACACCAGCCAGGCCACGGACTACTGCGACGTCTGCGGCACCCCGATCCCCGCGGGCGCCGGCGCCGCGTCGTCCGGCGGGTCCGCCGCACCCGGGAGCGTCGCGACCGGCACGGGCGCGTCCGGTGGTGCGCCCGCAGCGCCCGCCGAGGGCTCCGCGGGCCCCGTGACCTGCCCGAACTGCGGCGACGTGTCCCCGGCCGACTCCCTGTTCTGCGAGAACTGCGGGTACGACTTCACCACCGGCACGCCGGCTCCGCCGCCCCCGCCGACGTCCGGCCTGGACCTCGGCGACCTGGACGCCACGCAGCCCGCGATCGGTTCCGTGGCGGGGGCCGGCGCGGCGTCGGCGGGCTCGGCGCCGGTGCCGGTCGGGACGCCGTCGGGCGAGCCGGCCGGGTCGGCATCCGTGGCCTCGGCGCCGGTGTCGGCCGGAGTGCCCGGGCCGGCCGGGGCGCCGGCGTCCGCCGGAGTGCCCGCCCCCGCGCCGTCGCCGGACGGCGGCGGCCTGGCCGCGCCGCCCGTCCCGGGCGACGAGGCCTGGGTGGCCGAGATCTGGGTGGACCCCGACTGGTACGCGCACGAGCGGCCGGAGGACCCGATGCCGTCCGCGGGCCTGCCCGGCCTCGTCACGCTGCGGCAGCGCAGCCTGCTGGTCGGGCGGCCGTCGAGGTCGCGCGGCATCCACCCGGACATCGACTGCGGCAGCGATCCCGGGGTGTCCCGGCGGCACTGCCAGCTCACGACCGACGGCCAGCGCTGGTGGGTCGAGGATCTCGGCTCGTCGAACGGGACCTTCGTGGCGGCGGCGGGCGACCCGCTGCCGGACAGCCCCCTGAACCAGGGGGTGCGCCGCGAGATCGAGGAGAACGACCGGGTCTTCCTCGGCGCGTGGACCCGCCTGGTGATCCGCAAGGCTCTCCCGGGCGAGGCCTGACCGGGGTGTCAGACCCTCAGGTCACTTGGGTGACCTGACGGTCTGACACGTCGGGGTCGGGCGTGCGGCGCAGGCGCAGGGCGGCCAGCCCCGCGCCGACCACCACGATCACGTTCGCGAGGACCAGCAGCCGGTAGTCCACGAACGCGAGCAGCCCCGCGCCGAGTGCGGTCACCACGGTGCCCGGCAGGTTGCCGACCAGGTGCCCGGCGGCGGCGACCCGGCCCTGGAGCCGTTCCGGGGTCCGGACCTGGCGCTCCGTGACCCACGCGATGATCGCGGACGTCACCCCGAAGCCGAGCAGCGCCTGAGCCACGATCGCGGGGACCACCCAGCTGAACATGAGCGGCACGAGGGCCACGCCCCCGGCGAGGATCCCGATGGCGTAGACCCGCGGCCGGCCGTACCGCAGCATGAGGCGCGGCGTGACCGCCCCGGCGACGAACCCCGTCACCCCCTGCAGCACCGTGACCGGGCCGAGCCAGGCCGCGGGCAGCCCCAGGCCGTCGAGCACGGCGAAGGAGACGGCGTTCACGAGGCCGACCGACGCGAACACGATCAGGGCGTTCCAGGTCATCCCGCCGAGCGGCTGGGTGCCGAACAGGTGGCGGAACCCGGCCGTCGTCGCCGCGAGGTACGACTCGCCCGGCTCGCCCTCGAACCGCGACTCGGTGACCCGCACGAGGCCGAGCACGACCGCCGCGCCCACGAACCCCGCGACGGCCACCGCGACCAGCGGCACCACGCCCACCAGGGCGTAGACCGCGGCGCCGACCAGCGGCAGGGCCACACGGAACACCTGGTCGATCATCGACAGGCGCCCGTTGGCGTGGCCGAGGGCCTCGTTGGGCAGGAGGTCCTTGAGGATGCCCGACTGGCAGGCGCCCGTGACGTACGCGACCGCCGAGTACACCAGCGTGGCCGCGAAGACGATCCAGACCTGGTCCGCCCGGGTCACCCAGAACAGCGGCACCAGCCCGAGCGCGCCCACCACGTAGGCGACCACGAGCATGCGCCGCCGGGACACCCGGTCCGCCAGGTACCCCAGGAACGGCGAGGCGAGCGCGGGCAGGCCCAGCAGGGCGAACGTCAGACCGCCGAGCGCGGCGCTGCCGGTCAGGTCCGCGACCCAGACCGCCATGAGCAGCGTGAGCAGCGAGTCCGCCACGTTCGCGAGCGTCCAGCCCACCACGAGGGTCCGGAAGAGCGGCGTCCGCAGGTACCGGGCGGGGTCGGCGGGCAACGGCTGCCCGACGGCGGACGGGTCGCCCGGGGCGGCGCGGTCGTCCGGCACGGTGCTGGCGTCCGGCACGGTGCTGGCGTCCGGCACGGTGCCGTCGTCCGGCACGGCGCCGCCACCCGGCACGGCGCCGTCGTCCGGGGCGGTCGGCTTGACGGTGGTCATGCGTCCTCGCCCTCCGGCTCCGGGATCTCGGCCCAGACCGCGCCGAACAGGTGGGCGCGGCGCGCGCCCTCCGGGCGCTTGCCCGGGTCCACCGCGCGGCCGCGGAACGGCGCGGTGATCTCCTCCAGCTGCCGGGACAGGTCGTCGAGCTCGTCGCGCGTCGCCCAGAACTCCTGGGCGGTCTGGGTGCTGGCGTACACCCAGGACGGGTCGTCCCGGTCCGCGTCGGCGAGCCAGCGCTGCAGGGCGGCGAACTGCTCGGCCACGAACATGCTGCCGAACGCCTGCGCGGCGGGCCACGCCTCCGGGTCGGCAAGGTTGGGTCGCACGCTGAACCCCCTGCTCACGGCTCGCCACGGGCGCTCCTTGCCGTGCGCCTCGGCCCGTTCGACGTGCCCGTACTTCTCGAGCTGACGCAGGTGGAAGGAGCAGCTCGCCACCGACTCGCCCGTGCGCTCGGCGCACTGGGTGGCGGTGAGCTCCACCCCGGGACGGAACAGGCCGAGCAGCCGGATGCGCAGCGGGTGCGTCATCGCCTTGATGGCATCGGTCTGCGAGATGACGGTGTCCTCCGGCGGCGTCGGCCGCGTGAACCCCTGGGTCTCTGGCTGTTTCTGCTCGGGCATGCGCCGAGCGTAGGACGCTAAAGAGAACTTGCGCAAGGAATCTTTAGCGACTTCGCCCGAATAAAGCCGTGCGCCGCACCGCCGTCTCCTGGGAGGCTCAAGGCACACCGCGGTGACGTCCGTCCGGTCCCATACCGGGCGGTGGACAGGGTCCGGCCAGACCCTCTGTCGGGAGACCGGCAATCCAGCGTCACGAAAGGCACTCACGTGCACACCGAGTACGAGCTGGCGCAGACCCTTCACCGGGAGCGCCTCCAGGACGCCGAGGAACACCGGCGTTCACGCAGGCTCCGCGAGGAGCAGAAGCGACGCCGGGCCGAGGCCCGCGCCGCACACCGGAACGACCACCGCGCACCGGCACCCGCCCTGCGCGTGCGGTCCGCATGACCCGTACGGCGTCCGCCGGAGCTCCTCCGGCGACCGACGCCTCCGACATCCCGAAGCAGAGCGTGTGCCCGGCACACGCTCTGCTTCGCTGTTTGTGCGGGCATGGCCCCGCGTAGCGGCCGCGAGACGGCTCGGCACGCCCGCTGACCTGCGACAGGGTGCTGCACGTCACCCCTGTCCGCCTTGCGCGGCATTTCCGGAATCTGGGATGATGTAACACGACGGAAACACTGAGGAGCACCGACCGCGACCCGGCCGGAGCACGCCCGCTGCGACCGCCACCTCTCCCCACCCCTGGAAGGACCACGGACATGCATGCCCAGACCGCCTACTACATCGGCCGCGCACAGGTCGCCGAGATCGCCCGCCGCGCAGAGGTCGCCGGTGCCCAGGAGCGCGCTCTGCGGGAGCGCCCCGAGCGCCGCACGGCCAAGCGCGCCAAGCGGCTCCGCCTGATCTGACCGGCTGAACCGGACTGACCGGCCGAACCTGTCCGACCGGCTGACCCGGTCCGACCGGCGCCGCCGGCCGGCCGATCCGCCGAGCAACAGCACTCCGACCGCCGTCGGACACCCTGGGCCCTTCCCCGAGCGACCTCGTCGCCTCGCGGAAGGGCCTTCGTGCACCTGGCCGGCCCACACACTCACGACGTCGGCACCTTGCATCGAGGTCGGCACAGGCCTGTGCCGACCTCGACGCAGAGTGCCGACCTCGCAGGAACGTGCCGACGTCGAGCAGCACAGCCCGGCACGACCCGGCCCCGGGCCCCCGTACCGCACCCAGCGGAACACCCCCGCCGCCGGACGGAATAGGCTAGGTCGGTGAGCCTTCCCAACCCCAACGAGCGCATCGTCTGGATCGACTGCGAGATGACCGGCCTCGACCTGCGCGCCGACGCGCTGATCGAGGTCGCCGCGATCGTCACCGACTCCGATCTCAACGTCCTGGGCACCGGTGTCGATGTCCTCGTCAAACCTCCGGCCGAGGCGCTGGCGCAGATGAACGACTTCGTCCGCACCATGCACACCACGTCCGGCCTGCTCGAGGAGCTCGACGAGGGGCTGACCCTCGAGGAGGCCCAGGCGCAGATCCTGGCCTACATCCGCGAGTGGGTGCCCGAGCCGGGCAAGGCTCCGCTGGCCGGCAACTCCGTCGGCACGGACAAGTCGTTCCTCGACCTGCACATGCCCGAGCTGGTCGAGTACCTGCACTACCGGATCATCGACGTGTCGTCGATCAAGGAGCTCTCGCGCCGCTGGTACCCGCGCGTCTACTTCGCCTCCCCCAAGAAGGACGGCGGGCACCGCGCGCTGGCCGACATCCTGGAGTCGATCGACGAGCTGCGCTACTACCGCGAGGTCCTGTTCCCCGCGCAGCCCGGCCCAGACACGGCGACCGCTCGCGCCGCCGCCGCGAGCGTCGCCGAGACGTCCGTCACGAAGCAGCTCGCTCCGTAGATTTGAGTTCGGTTCGTGGCCGCTGACCATGTATGCTTTTCGACGGTCGCCGGTCCAGGATCGGCGAGCATGGTGGGCGTAGCTCAGCTGGTAGAGCATCGCGTTGTGGTCGCGAGGGCCGCGGGTTCAAGTCCCGTCGCTCACCCCATGCAAAGGGCCCCCCGCTTCGGCGAGGGGCCCTTTCGCGTTGCCGGACGACGCCGGCTGCCCGACGTCGTCGGCGCCGCGGTCAGCCCAGCAGCTTCACCACGGCGTCGGCGAGCTTGCCCTCGACGCCCGTGCCGTACTTCATCCAGAGCGACGGCTCGGTGAGCTCCAGCTCGATGACCATGGGCACGCCGTCGTCGCCCGAGACGAGGTCCACGCGGGCGTAGGTGAGGTCCGCGCCCGTGGCCGCGCGCGCCACGTCGAGCGCCCGCCGGGCCACCTCGATCTGGTCGGGCGTGGCCTCGAACGACGCCATCTCCTCCCGCGCGTACAGCTCGCCCGAGTCCTCGGCCGGCCCGGTGAGCAGCGCGTTCTTCCGGACGGCGTGGGTGAGCTCGCCGTCGATGAAGACGAGGCAGGTCTCGCCCGTGGTGTCCACGGAGGTGACGTAGGGCTGGATCATGACCCAGCGGCCGTCGTCGAGCAGCCGGGTGGCGTGCGCGATCGCCTTGCCGCGCGACTGCGCGGACACCGGCTGGTAGCGGCCTGTGTTCTGGGCGCCGGCGCTGACGACGGGCTTGACCACGAAGTCGCCGAACGCGGGCATGCGGGTGTGCACGGCACGCTTGGACAGGTGCCGCTGCGGGTCGAGCCAGATCGTGGGGATCACCGGGACACCCGCGGCCTCGAGCTCGCGCAGGTACCGCTTGTCGGTGTTCCACTCGATGACGTCGGCGCCGTTGGCCACCTTGGGCAGCGAGCGCGCCCACGCGAGGAACTCGTCGTGGCGGGGCGAGTAGTCCCAGGTGGAGCGGACCAGCACGAGGTCGTAGGCCTGCCAGTCGACCGCCGGGCTGTCCCACACGGCGGGTTCGGCCGTCACGCCACGCTCGGCGAGCGCGGCGATCAGCGGCACGTCGTCCTTGTCGAGGTCGGGCAGCTGGGAACAGGTCGCAAGGGCTACGCGTGCGTTGGTCACGCCCCGAGACTATCGGGGCAGGTTCCCGGGGTCCCGGTCTGGGCGCAGGTCAGGACGCGGCGTCGGTCACAGCGGCGTCCTCGGTGTCCGCCGCCGTACCGGTCACCTCGCCGTCCGCCTCGCCCGAGGCCGCGTCCGACGCCGTCCCCGCCGCCGCGTCCGCCGCCCGGCGCAGCGCGCCGAGGATCCCGTCCGCGGTCAGCGAGCCGACGAGCTCGCCCGACTCCCCCACCACGGGCACGCGCCCCATGGCCGACGCCGGCAGCGCGGCCACCGCCTCGAACGCGTCGGTCAGGCGCGCGCCCAGCCGCACGGGCGCGGGGGCGGGCTCGACGATCCGGTCCACGCCCTCCAGGTCTGCCGTCTGCACCTCGGCGAGCGACAGCATGCGCGAGGCCGCGCCGTCGCCGATGAAGTCGCGCACCCGCTCCGACGCCGGGTGGGCCAGCACCGCGAGCGGGCTCGCCACCTGCTCCAGCTTGCCGCCGCGGGACAGGACGGCGATCCGGTCGCCCAGGCGCGCCGCCTCGTCGATGTCGTGCGTCACGAGGATCACCGTGGTGCCGGTCTCCTGCTGGATCCGCTGGAACTCGGTCTGCAGGTGGCGCCGGAACTCCGGGTCGACGGCGCCGAACGGCTCGTCCATCAGCAGCACCGGCGGGTCGGTCGCGAGCGCCCGGGCCACGCCGATGCGCTGGCGCTCACCGCCGGACAGCTCGTGCGGGTACCGCTTCGCGTAGGTGGCGGCAGGCAGGCCCACGAGGTCCAGGAGCTCGGCCACGCGCGCCCGGGTGCGCCGGCGGTCCCAGCCGAGCAGGCCGGGCACGGTGGCGATGTTCGCCTCGACGGTGCGGTGCGGGAAGAGCCCCACGTTCTGGATCACGTAGCCGATGCGGCGGCGCAGGGCCACGGGGTCGCTGGTCGTCACGTCCTCGCCGTCGAGCAGGATGCGACCCGATGTCGGCTCCACCAGCCGGTTGACCATGCGGAGGGTGGTGGACTTGCCGCAGCCCGAGGGCCCCACCAGCGCGAGCACCTCGTGCTCGTGCACGGAGAGGCTCAGTCCTTCGACGGCGACGGTGCCGCTGCCGAAGGTCTTGCGGACGGTGTCCAGCTCGATCACGGTGCGTGAGGCCATGTGCTCGAACCTACCGGGTGAAGAGCACGATAGGTTCTGAACATGCCCGGCAACCCGTGGTTCTCCTGGTCGTACGTGGTCGACAACGCGGCTGTGATCTGGCAGCGCACCGTCGAGCACGCCGGCCTGACGATCGAGGCCGTCGCGATCTCGGCGGCCATCGCCATCCCGCTTGGCGCGCTGATCTCCCGGTCCCGGTGGCTGGCCGGTCCGGTGCTCGGCACCGCGGCCGTGCTGTACACCGTGCCGTCGCTGGCGCTGTTCGCGATCCTCGCCCCGCTGCTCGGCATCGGCCGCACGCCCGTGCTGGTGGGCCTGGTGGTCTACGCGCTGCTCATCATCCTGCGCAACACCGTGGCCGGGCTGTCCACCGTGGACCCCGCCGTCACCGACGCCGCCCGCGGCCTGGGCTACGGGCCGGGCCGCCTGCTGGTCCAGGTGGCCATGCCGAGCGCCATGCCGAGCATCATCGCCGGGCTGCGGCTGGCCACGGTGTCCACCGTCGCGCTGGTGACCGTGGGTGTCGTGGTGGGGTACGGCGGGCTCGGCCAGCTCATGTTCCAGGGCTTCCGCAACAACTTCTACCGGGCCGAGATCATGACGGCCACGCTCGCGACCATCCTGCTGGCCCTCGTGCTCGACCTCGTGCTCTGGGCCGTCGGCAGAGCCCTGACCCCCTGGCTGCGCGGGAGGACCGCATGAGCGCCCCGACCGGAGTCGTCCAGCAGGCCATCGTCTGGCTCAACGACCCCCTGACCTGGACCGAGCCCGGCGGCATCCTCGAGCTCGCGGGCGAGCACCTGGCGATGACGGCGATCGCCGTGGCCATCGCCGCCGCCGTCGCCATCCCCGCCGGCGCCTGGCTGGGCCACAGCGGCCGGGGCGCGGGCACGGTCGTGTGGCTGACCAACGCCTCGCGGGCGCTGCCGACCCTCGGCATCATCCTGCTGCTCGCCGCCGGCGGCCTGTTCGGGAACACCGCCACCGTCATCGCCGCCGCCTTCTTCGCGGTGCCGGTGCTGCTGGTCAACACCTACGAGGGGGTGCGCGGCGCCGACCCCGACGCCAAGGACGCCGCCCGCGGCATGGGCATGAGCGACGGGCGCATCCTGCTGCAGGTCGAGCTGCCGCTCGCGACCACGCTGGTCGCCGCGGGCCTGCGCGTCACGATCGTGCAGGTCGTGGCCACGATCCCGCTGGCGGCGCTGGCCGGCGGCGGCGGCCTGGGCCAGATCATCGCGTTCGGCATGGGCACGCAGCGGTACGGCGAGGTGCTCGCCGGCGGCGTGGTCGTCGCCGGGCTCTGCCTGCTGATCGACGCCGTGCTCGCCGTCGGGCAACGCCTCGCCACCCCGGCCCCGCTCCGGGTCCGTGCCGCCTGACGCGGCCTCGCCCCGGGAATAACTGCCCGGGGTGCCCGACCAAATGTAACGACATTCTCACGAGGGGGTTTATCCCTTGCCATCGACCGCCGACCGAGGTCGAATGGGACGGATCGAAGCCGTAGAACAGTTGTACGCCACCCACGTTCGGAGACATTCGATGAAGTTCCCCCGTACGCATCTGTCCTTGCCGCGCGCGCTCGGCGCCGCGGCCGCCGTCGTCTCCCTCGCGTTCCTGACCGCCTGTGGCGCACCGGGTTCCTCCGGCGGAGGTGGCGGCAGCACCTCGACCGGCGGCAGCAGCCTCGCCGCGTGCGAGGCCGTCCCGGGCGACGAGCTGGTCGTGCTCCAGGACGACAAGCAGCTCCAGACCGTCGACAACATCATCCCGGCGGTCAACGCGGCGGCCGTGGAGGGCGACGACACGCTCATCCCGCTGCTCGACTCCGTGTCCGCCGCCCTCGACACCGACACCCTCATCGGCCTGAACAAGGCCGTGGACGTCGACCGCCGCACCTCCAAGGAGGTCGCCGAGGAGTTCGTGGCCGACGCCGGCCTGGACAACCCCGAGCAGAGCGGCAGCGGCAAGATCGTCGTCGGCGCCGCCGACTTCGCCGAGAGCGCCACGCTCGGCACCATCTACGCGACGGTGCTCAACGCCGCCGGGTACGACGCCGAGGTGACCACCATCGGCAACCGTGAGGCCTACCTCCCCGCGCTGGAGGACGGCAAGCAGGTCCAGGTGATCCCCGAGTACGTGGGCACCCTGACCGAGTTCATCAACAAGGACGTCAACGGGGCCGACGCCGAGCCGGTCGCGAGCAGCGACCTCGACGCGACCGTCGAGGGTCTGACCGGTCTGGGCGAGCAGGTGGGCCTCGTGTTCGGCGAGCCCTCCCCCGCGCAGGACCAGAACGCCTTCGCCGTGACCAAGGCCTTCGCGGACGAGAACGGCCTCGCCACGCTCAGCGACCTCGCCGAGGCCTGCGGCGGCCTGGTGCTCGGCGGCCCGCCGGAGTGCACGGAGCGCCCGTTCTGCCAGCCGGGTCTCGAGGAGACCTACGGCCTGGAGTTCGCGGAGTTCCGCTCGCTCGACGCCGGCGGCCCGCTGACCAAGTCGGCCCTGCAGCAGGGCGAGGTCACCCTCGGCCTGGTCTTCAGCTCGGACGGCTCGCTCACCCCGACGTCGTGATCTGACCGCCCGGCCCCGTCGAGGGCCGCCGCGGACTCACTCACCTTTGAGGCCCGGGTTTCTTTTCCTTTGGCCCTTCCCGAGGCGAAAAACCCGGGCCCCCAAAACGAGGTGGAGAAAGGGTCAGTTTTGCGGGGGTGGGTTTGGCTAGGGTT